>JAYUOX010000228.1:0-4177 GCA_043760595.1 Cytophagales bacterium | reverse complement strand
AATAATCAATTACAACTGCTATTTTATCCTCTAAAGATTTCACTTTTTGTCTTGAAAAAAGCCCAATCTCAGCTCTTTCCCCATCAAAATCAAAATTGAATTGTTGCTTTAAAGTATAATTGATAATGTTAATTAATGCTCTGTCGGAGCTTCCATCCGAGATTAGAATATATTTTATCATTTGCTCAAGAAATCCATAGATAACTGCCCTATTAATTCTGCTCTTTCTCTTACTTTGACTTCTACTTTTTTAAATTTCCCCGTTTTTTCTGTATCAGTTTCCAATTCAGGCGGATTCAAGTAGTTGATTAAATCAGCTTTATTCAAATAGTTATTCATTAATTCTTCTCGCCAAGTACCCTTCAATCCCTTGTAAATGACATATTTAGAATCATTTGATTTTTCTGACTGAGCAAACAATAAACTGCTTTCCATAACCTCACCAACGACTAATGGAGAGTGAGTGTTGATGATGACTTGTCTGAGAGGATTATCATTATCAATCGGTAGTGTTATATCACAGGCAATATCTTGTAATAGCTTAATCATTGGGCTAATTCTGCGGGGATGTATTCCATTTTCAGGTTCTTCCAAACAAATGATACCTTGCATCTGTGGGTCAGCTTGCATAATTGACAAAGCTAAAAAACGCAAAGTTCCATCTGAAAGAGACCTTGCGGGCAAAAATGGTCCGTTTTGGCTTTTTGCTATGAGCGTGAGCGTTCCTCTTTTGTCGTCTTTATCAATATCTATTTCAAAAACATCCTCAATTAATTCAGTGAGTCTGTTGGCAATCTGAGATTTTACATCTTGTGAATTGGAATTATCATTGGTAAGCCTATAAAGTGTAGAAGGTAAATGCCCTCCGTTTACATCTACTTGTGGATTTTCAACCAATTCAATATCATCCGTACTACGAAGTGAAGAAGGTTCAAATTGCAAAATTCGCCACGACTCCATCTCTTTTTTTACCAAAAGCATGGTTGGATTTTCAATAGCATTAGCTGTTGATAGAACTGTTCTTGGCAAAAAATCTATTCTAAGTTTTTTCTTATTCCCTTGGTTTTGGTCTTGCCGAATGATAACTTCTACATTGTTAAAATCAGTTTCAATAAAAGGAGTTGAGTTTTGCCTTGTTCCTTGAATAACGCTATCAATCCATTCATTTTTAGCTCCTATTGTTTTTAATGTTGGCTTTATTTCTGCCTTTTTTAGAGGTCTTAACTCCTCAAATAAGATTTCTAAAATACTTTTGGGTTGTCCTACGTTTTCAGCATCTTTTTCTCTTAAACCAATTTTTAGATGATAGTTCAGAATAGTTGTAGTTGCTTTGGCTTCTTGTCCGAGATGATCCACTCCTTTCTGTGGAATAATCATATCCATATCAAATTCCATTTCTTTGGCATATCCTTTTCCATCATGATAAAATAGATTTTGTATATCAGACCCTGAACGTTTTTTCCCTTTTTCAACTCTAATAGACGTTGCAGCTTCTATTAAATTACTATCCGCTAAAACACTCAAGAAGTGTAAAGCATCAAACAGATTAGATTTACCAACACCATTAGGTCCTGCAATGCAAGTAAAAGAACCAAAATATAATTCTGTTTCCTTAATGTTTTTAAATCCTTTTATTTTCAATCTTATAATCATGTTGGATATTAGGGAAGTATTATTCCAAAAATACAATATCATTCGTTACTTACCAAAAAAGGGCTAACGGTTTCTTTCGTTAGCCCTTTTAGGTTTTATTTATTTTTATCTATAACAATTCTGCCTCACGTCTTTTATTCACCCTTGCCGAAACCAAAATACTCACTTCATAAAGCCCCAAAAGAGGCAATGTTACTAATAATTGCGAAATCATATCTGGCGATGGCGTAATCACAGCCGCAAGAATAAGAATAATTACTATGGCATGACGACGATACTCACGCATGAAAGCTGGGGTAAGCACTCCTACTTGCGAGAGTACAAAGGCTATCATCGGCAATTGGAATGTTATGCCACAAGCTAACGTTAGGGTTAAAAGCAACGAGAGATAATCACCGATGTCGTATTGATTTTGGATGGAGTCATCTATGGTAAAACCAGCCAAGAAGTTAATCGCCATTGGCGAAACTAAATAATAACCAAAGGCAACACCCATGAAGAACAACAGAGATACCCAAAAAACCGCTCCAGTGGCTGCCTTAGCTTCTTTTAATTTCAAACCTGGTTTCACAAATCGCCAAATTTCCCAGAAAAAATAAGGGAACGCAAAAAGTAGCCCTACCATAATTGACTGTGTCAGGGCAAACATAAATTGCCCTGACACTTCACGATTTTGCAAAACAAAACCTGCTTGTTTAAAGCACAGACCCTCAATACCAGTCAAATCAGCCAACTTACATAACATTCGGTTTGTCCAGAAGGTTGGTTTTGTGGGAGCCAAAATAATGCTTCCAAAAATCTCTTTATAAAAAACCCAAGCCCCAATCGTAAACACCAAAATTGAAGCTACTGAACGGATAATATGCCAACGGAGTTCTTCGAGGTGATCAATAAAAGACATTTCTGTGCCTTCGGTTTCATCTATTTCTGAATCAAATTCTTGGTCTAATGCCATTTTATGAAGGTTGGGCAGGTTGTAATCTACCAAATAATTTCAACGATATTTTTATAATTTTCAAATTTTTCATCAATTGTGATAATTGATAATTCTTCGTGTAAAGCGGTTGCAATCAATATTCTATCAAATGGGTCTCGGTGTTCGGGAAATAGTGGAACGGATTGGTAGTTTTCGATGTGATTATCTGAAAGAGGAAGTAATTTAATTCCCTGATTATCAAGTTCTTTCACAACATCTTTAATCTTTTTATCAAAGGATAATTTCCCGATTTTTACTTTTATGGCTATTTCAAATAATGAAATTACACTTACAAATACCTCATTATCAACATTTTCAATGTGAATTTTTGCTGTATTTGATAGTTTATTATCGCCTTCTAATAACCAAATTACTACGTGAGTATCTAACAGAAGTTTCATTACATATAGTCTTTTAAGTCATCAAGGGGTTCGTTAAAATCATCTGACATTATAAAACTCCCTTTCATTGTTCCAAACTGACGTTTCTTCTTCGTTTTCTCCGCTATTTCAAGCGGTTCAGCGAAGCTCACAAAAACTTGAACTTTCTTATTGGTTTTGGGCAAATCATCTAAAACAATTTGTCCATTTTCATAAAAACCTGAAATCATTGTTCCTACCATTGCTTTTGATATTTAGTTATAACACAAAGTTACATCAAAAACACAAAAAACCCCGACAACATTCACGATTGTCAGGGTTTTGTTATTTATACTTATTTCAATTCTACACATAAAGCGGAAACGCCTCCATCCACTTATTGATTTCTGACTTCACCGAACCAATGAAAGTTTCGTTATCATGGTTCATTAAAACACTATCAATTAATTCAACAATATGCAACATTTCAGGTTCTTTCATGCCACGAGTGGTCATAGCGGCAGTTCCTACACGCATACCTGATGTTACAAATGGCGATTTATCATCAAATGGAACCATGTTTTTATTAATGGTAATATCTGCCTTTACCAACGTATTCTCAGCCAATTTACCCGTCAATCCTTTTGGACGTAAATCAATGAGCATCAAGTGATTATCTGTTCCTCCCGAAATAATTTTATATCCTTTATCCACAAATCCCTGAGCCATCACTTTCGCATTGCGTTGTAGTTGCTCGGCATATTCTTGGAAATCATCGGTCATGGCTTCTCCAAAGGCGATTGCTTTTGCCGCAATCACGTGTTCCAAAGGTCCTCCTTGGGTTCCTGGGAAAACTCCACCGTCTAATAAAGCCGACATCATTTTCAATTCGCCTTTCAAAGTTGTTAGACCAAATGGATTCACAAAATCATTTCCCATCATGATTAAACCGCCCCGTGGACCTCTTAAAGTTTTATGGGTTGTGGTCGTCACAATGTGGCAATGTTGCATTGGGTCGTTCAATAATCCTTTGGCAATCAAGGCAGATGGATGAGAAATATCGGCTAAAAGAATTGCCCCAATTTCATCCGCAATTGAACGCAAACGAGCATAATCCCAATCACGAGAATAGGCTGATGCTCCACAAATAATCAATCTTGGTTGTTCTTTTAAAGCGGTTGCTTCCACT
>JAYUOX010000227.1:0-4181 GCA_043760595.1 Cytophagales bacterium | reverse complement strand
TTGAGCCATTAAAGGCGGCATGAAAGTCAAAACCTTTAAAGAAATTTTGCCAGCTAATATCTACTGAATTGGGGTCTTTCAAATACGATTCGTAGAGGTCAGAAATCGCAGCTGTATCAGCGTTTGCAATGTATGAAAATTGATCCATTATAAATTTTACGTTAATCTTTACTGTTTATACGTCAGATTATACGGTTTTATTTCAAAATTTGATTACAGAAGGCAAAGTTAAGGTATGCTTTCAGAATAAAGCACCTTTTTTATTTGTTTTTTAGTATTAATTGCCAAATTTATATAGCTTGTAAAATATCACTTTCAAAAGATTTAATTTCTTTGCAAAATACAATTGAAACATTGTTCGTTACCCTTATTTAACAATTACCTCAAAACCCAAAAAGCATGAAAATTTTATTTCTTTTCACATTCCTATTATTTCCTATCGCTGACAAAGAAAAAGAAGGCGATATTCAATTCAAAAAAGCCTACGAATTTGTCAATAATTTTGCTCAAAACGATGCCTCACTGGCTATTTGTCAGAACAGTAACAAAACCAGAAAGATTATCGTTTCTCCTCAACAAATTCCGTTTAGTTTGGTGGATGTAACGTGTAATTTCATCCAAAAAAAGTACAAAAAAGAAGCAATGTCATGTTCGCAAGTGAACATGAAGGAGGGAAGATTAATTCAAATTGCTTCGGATTCTGTGTATAAAGTTACTTCGACAATAAAGTCAATTCCATTCAATCAAAGTGTGATGTACGAAAAAGCTCGTGAGCCTGAAATTGGGTACGTAATGATGTTCTCGGATGTGTACAAAAACTGTGTTATGGTTGAACTACGCTACTTTTGTAATGATTCAACGGGTAATCCGTGGGGTAAAAAAGCAATGGTATTTTTCTTTGAATTTGATGCGAAGAATGAGATTAAGACGGTTTATCAGAATGAGAAAATGTATCGTTAATTGAGTAGGACAGGTTTCCAACCTGTCATTTGATTTTACCTAATTTTGCATACATCTTTTTTAATATTCCACCTTTTCCAAAAGTTTATTAACACATTTTAACACCTCCATTCTCCACAAGCCAATCCTATTTCGTATTTTTGGTAATATTATTGTTTAGTAATTACTGATTGGTGATTAGTTTTCTTAAAACATTCATCTAAACGTCTGATTACGAATACTTTAAAACATTTAGCCAAACTATTACAAACTTAGTAACATCAAATCTTTGTGCCTCTGTGCATCTGCCACTTTGTGCCTGATAGCAACCAAACATGAACAATTTTAAAAGAATCAATGACCTTACAGGTTGGGTCGTTTTTGCCATTTCCTTATTTGTTTTTACAGCCACCGTCGAGCCGACAGCCTCTTTTTGGGATTGTGGCGAATTTATCGCTTGTGCTTACAAACTCCAAGTTCCTCACCCTCCTGGGGCTCCCATTTTCTTGCTTTTAGGACGGATGTTCTCGCTTTTGGCGGGGTCGGATGTTACGAAGGTTGCCTTCTGGGTAAATATGATGTCGGTGCTTTCGAGTGCTTTTACCATCCTGTTTATGCACTGGACAATTGTGATGATTGGACGTAAAATTTACAACAAAACTTTCTCAGAACTCTCAATGGGTCAAGCACTTACACTTTTGGGTGCGGGAGTTATTGGTTCGTTGGCGTATGCTTTTTCTGATACATTTTGGTTCTCGGCGGTTGAAGCGGAGGTTTATGCGATGTCGTCATTCTTTACAGCTTTGGTGGTTTGGGCGGCTTTCAAATGGGAATTAATTGAGGACGAAGGAGCGGCAAATCGTTGGTTACTTTTGATTGCCTATATTGTCGGACTTTCTATTGGTGTCCACTTATTGAACTTGGTAACGGTACCAGCTTTGGCGTTGATTTATTATTTCAAGAAAAATGCAAATCCGACTTACAAAGGTGGCTTTATTGCTCTTTTTGCGGGTTTTTTAATCTTAGGAATAATCAACTCACTTATTATTCCTGGTATTCCATCGTTAGCTTTTCAGTTTGAATTATTATTTACAAACGGTCTTGGAATGCCTTATGGTGTTGGTGTTACAGTTTTCTTGATACTTTTGATTGGTTCAATTTTCTTCGGAATTCGTCATTCTATTCAAAAAGGAAAAGTTAATTTGAATATTGCTTTGCTTTCCTTGGTCTTCGTTCTAATCGGTTATTTAGGATATACGTTGGCTTTGGTTCGTTCAACTTACAATACCCCCATCAACGAAAATGACCCAAGTAACATCTTGAATTATGTAAAATATTTGAAGCGTGAACAATACGGAGAGCGTTCATTATTGTACGGACCAATTTATACAGGAACGGTTGAGGAGGTAGAAAATGGAGCTCCCGTTTACAAAATGAAAGATGGTAAATATGAGATTTATGATTACAAACAAAAACTAAAATACGCCAAAGACGGGCAGATGTTGTTGCCTCGTGTGTATAGCGGTACGCCTCAGCATATACAGATGTACGAAGAGATGTTAGGTTTGGCAACGGGCGAAAAACCAAGTTTTGGCGATAACCTGATGTTTATGTTCAAACACCAAATGGGGCATATGTATATGCGATATTTCCTCTGGAATTTTGTGGGTCGTGAAAGTGATGTGCAAGATGCGGGCGTGATTGATTATACTCGTAAGGGAGAATTACCAGAATTATTAGCCAAAAATAAAGCTCACAATAATTACTTCTGGTTGCCGTTGATTTTAGGGCTTTTAGGATTTATTCTTTTGGTTCGTAAAGGCGAAAAAGACTTTTTGACCACGACATTGATGTTCCTTTTGACAGGTTTAGCCTTGGTAGTATTCCTGAACTCACCACCCACCGAACCCCGTGAGCGAGACTATATCTACGTAGGTTCGTTCTATTTCTTTGGACTTTGGATTGGTTTGGGAGTGATGCAAATTGCGGAATTATTGGGTAAATTTATTTCAAACTCTGTCGTTACGGGTGCAGTGGCAACGATTGTAACAGCCGTAGTTCCAGCTATTTTGATACAACAAAATTATGATGACCATGACCGCAGTGGGCGTTATCACCAAGTAGATTTTGCGAAAAATTTATTAAATTCTTGTGCAAAAAATGCGATTCTGTTCACTGGGGGAGATAATGATACTTTCCCATTATGGTACGTGCAGGAAGTTGAGGGCTATCGTACAGACGTGCGGGTTTGTAACCTTTCGCTGTTGGGAACAGATTGGTACATCGACCAAATGAAACGTAAAACCTACGAATCTGAGGCTTTGCCAATGTCATTACCGAAAGAACTTTTGAGAGAAGGATTGAATGAGCAAGTAATGTATTATGCCAATCCAAATGTGGCAAATGGCATGAATCTGCAAGATTATATGGAATATGTCAAAAATGACAATGAGGCTATCAAAGTTCCATTGCAAGACGGTTCGATGATTAATACGTTACCAACTGAAAACCTTTTCTTACCCGTGAATATAGATGCTGTAAAAAAGGCAGGATTTATACCAAAAGATTTAGAACCATTTTTGACTGATAAAATGGAATGGAATGCAGGTAAAAATGGTATTATGAAACCAGAATTGGCTCAATTAGATATGATTACTCAGAATGCTGCACAAGGTTGGAAACGCCCTATCTATTTTGCAAGTACATTACCTCAACCAAGTTACTTGAATTTGAAAGAATATATGCAGTTAGAAGGATATGCTTATCGTTTGTTGCCCGTGAAAATACCAGGAGCAAAAGACGGTTTCACCAACTCGGATATTATGTATGAGAATTTGACAAAAAAGATGTTCTGGAAAAATTTAGATAATCCAAGCGTTTATTATCATTCAGACTTTTATTTGTCTGTGCCAGTTGTAACGGCTCGTTTGAGTTTCTTGCGTTTGGCTGACCAATTAATCCGTGAAGGTAAAACCGCAAAAGCCAAAGCCGTCTTAGATTTCTGTGTTGCAAAAATGCCAGATAACGTAATTCCTTATGACCAATTATCAGCCAATTTTGTGGCACTTTATGTGGGTGCGGGCGATACAAAAACGGCTTTGAAAATTGCGGACGTAATGATGAATAGAAACAATAAAGCCTTAGATTATTACTTAAATGACCGTAGAAACAGCGACAGCCGTGATATTCAATCAGCACTTTATGAAATGAACATCATCGTAGAAGGTTTGAAAAATGCGAAG
>JAYUOX010000226.1:0-4201 GCA_043760595.1 Cytophagales bacterium | reverse complement strand
CCAGGTGAACCAGATGTTGAAATAGTAACACCTGTTGCTCTACCAGCAAGTGCCTGTGTGAACGAAGATGTTTTGATTTCTTTGAGTTCTCCTGCATTAATTACTGATACAGCACCCGTAATATCACGCTTCCTGATTTGTTGATAACCTGTTACAACTACTTCATCCAATGCACTAACATCAGACTGCATAGCGATATTAACCACCGTGCGAGTTCCAACTGTTACTTCTAATGTCTTGTAACCTACTGATGATACAACAAGTACATCATTGGCAGACTTTACATTCAATGAAAAATCGCCCGTTCCATTCGTAGTAGTACCCGCATTGGTACCTTTAATTTTGATACTCGCACCAGGTATGGTACCACCGTCAGAGCCTGTAACATTTCCTGTTACACGTCTGTCTTGTGCAAATGCTAAAATCGTACTCAGAAGAAATACGCCTAATAAAAGCATAATCTTCGGAGGAGAGTAAAATTTTGTGTTCATGATAAAATTTGGGTTTTGATTGAAAAAATTTAATTTTTTTGGTTGAAAATCACCATAAAGATAATCTAAAACTATACAATGGACAAAATTACTTACTTAAAATTTTACTATTTTTTACTCATAAAGTGCAGAAATACAGAGAACTATTCCCTGTAATTGGGTGTATCTATATGATTATCAGTTCTATACAGTTCTATACGCCATTTTTTCAACGATAAAAAATAATTCTTGGTTCGATGATTAAAAGTGAGATAAAAAATAATTTTTTAATTAATAGCTTAAATTTGTGTGTTTCTAATGACTTTTTGGTTCAACACTGATTTGTATTGTACTACGGAAGCCTTCGGTTTTTCACCGAAGGCTTCCGTAAACTAAATTGGAATCCTGACTATGTGTCATCCCAGTATTAATCATTGTAGAATCATATTTTTTAAAATCATATATGTCAGAGTTTGACCATAAATCAGCCTTAGCCAAAGTCCCCGAAGAACCAGGGGTGTATCGTTACTTCGATGAAGAAGGAACTATTATTTACGTCGGGAAGGCTAAGAACCTGAAAAATCGAGTTAGTAGTTATTTCGCTAAGTCAAATCAACATGACCGAAAGACGAAACGTTTGGTTTCCCAAATTCGGAATTTGGAATTTACCATTGTGCATACAGAATTTGATGCTTTGTTATTGGAAAATACTTTAATCAAAAAGCATCAACCCAAATTCAATATTCTTCTGCGGGATGATAAAATGTACCCATTTATCTGTGTAACGAATGAGCCTTTTCCTAAAATAATAACCATTCGGAGAGTTGATAAAAAATTGGGTACTTTCTTTGGACCTTTTGCTAATCAAAAAGCCCTCTACTCAATTCTGGATATGTTCAAACAGATTTATAAATTCAGAACTTGTAATTTGAATTTATCTGATAGAAATATTAAAGAACGAAAGTTTAAGGTTTGTCTCGAATATCACATCGGAAATTGTAAAGGTCCTTGCGAAAATCTGCAACCCGAATCGGATTATTTGGAAGAAATTGAAATGGCAAAAAACACCTTGAAAGGCAACATGGGGCTTTCAAGGCAGTATTTTGAAGAAAAGATGTTATCGGCTGCCTCAAAACTTAATTTTGAAGAAGCCCAAGAATTTAAAGAGAAATTGGCATATTTGGTTAATTTTCAAAGTAAATCAACCGTTGTCAATCCGAATATCAAGGATGTTGATGTGTTCTCGATTGTATCGGACGAAGAATCTTTCTATTTCAATTTTATGAAGATTTTGAACGGTTTTATTACCCAAGCACAATCGTTGGAAGTAAAAAAGAAATTGGACGAAACCGAAGAGGACGTTCTGACGATGATGGTTTGGGAAATGCGGGATAAATACGAAAGTGAAGCCAAGGAAGTAATCACCAATATTCCGTTATCCATTGAACTGAAAGGCGTTGAAAATACACTTCCTCAAATTGGCGACAAGCGGAAACTCTTGGATATGTCCTTGAAAAACGTTTTGTATTTCCGAAAAGAAAAAGCTGACCGACAAGCCTCTGAAGAAAGTGCAGGAGATTCAAAAATGCGAATCCTTTTGACTTTGAAGAATGATTTACGCATAAAAACCGTTCCCAAACACATTGAATGTTTTGATAACTCCAACATTCAAGGCACAAATCCTGTCTCGGCAATGGTTTGTTTCAAGAACGGAATGCCCTCCAAAAAGGATTATCGACACTTTACACCCAAAACCGTGGTCGGTCCAGATGACTTTGCAACCATGCGAGAGGTAATCACTCGTAGATACACAAGGCTATTGGAAGAAGAAGCGGCTTTACCTGATTTAATCATTGTTGATGGTGGCAAAGGACAATTGAGTGCCGCCTGCGAAGCCTTGAAAGGTTTGGGATTATACGGAAAACTGCCCATTATTGGCATTGCGAAGCGTTTGGAAGAAATTTATTTCCCTGAAGATAGTATCCCTTTATATATAGATAAAAAATCAGAATCGCTGAAACTCATTCAAAGACTCAGAGACGAAGCTCACCGTTTTGGCATTACCAAGCACCGTGATAAACGTTCTAAAAATTTTATTATCAGCCAATTAGAAAGTATTGAAGGTATCGGAAAATCAACGGCAGAGAAATTATTAAAGCATTTTGGAACGGTCAGTAATATCTACAAAGCATCCCCCGAAGAGTTAGAAACATTGATGGGGAAAGGACGGGCTTTGAAAATCAGGCAACAGTTGGAGATTGTGGGTGGGCAGTGATGTAGATTGAAGAGAGTCTCCTGTGTCCGAACCGAACGAGATAACAATTTGAATATCAGCAATTTACAACCAAAACACAATCTTCATGACAAAAAATCTATCATTTCTCCGCATTGCTCTCATCGTCATATTCTTAGTCCACAGTTTAGCAGGAATGTTTAATAATGGCATCAATAATTTTGGTAATCTCTACTTAAATCAGGTGGGTTTTGCACCTGTGGGTGTGCCTTTGGCTTGGGTAATTAAACTTTCGCATATTGCTTTGGCTTTTTCACTTTTTACAGATAAATATTTAAAAGCTACCACTTTTGTAACAATATTAATTCTCATTGTTGGAATTTTCATGATTCATTTGAAAGAGGGTTGGTTTGTAGTGGGTGGTGGCAGAAATGGCGTTGAGTTTAATTTTTTGCTGATAATGTGCTTATTATCAATTGTTTATCCTAATTTACTTAACCGTTTGTCGAAATAATTACATATTTCCAATTACAAACCAAACCGTATGATTACCCGAAATGATATTGAAATAGTGATTGAAAATATTAGTTCACGATTTACGCTGTTAACTAATGAATGCAAATTAGACTTGATAAATTCTGCAAAAATCTTCACGGTTGGTAAGGCTACGATGATAGTAAAAGAAGGGCAAAATGCGGATAAATTGTATTTTGTAATTAGTGGTTGTTTGAGAGTTTTCTATCAGAAAAATGAGAAAGATATTACTGATTGGTTTGCCTTTGAGAACGATTTTGTTAGTTCCATAAATAGTTTCTTTCTTAATATTCCAAGTCCTCATTTTATTCAAACACTTGAAGAAACTTCTTACATGGAAATTTCCCGAGAAAATACGCTCAGATTAATGGAAAAGCATCATTGTTTTGAAACATTAGGACGTAAAGCTATCACTCAAATAATGCTTCAATTACAAAACCGAATTGTGTCATTACAATTTGAAACGGCACAACAAAAATACGATAACTTGCTCACGATTAGACCCGGTATCACTCAGCGAGTACCCTTAAATAACATTGCTTCCTATTTGGGCATTTCGCTGGAAACTTTAAGTCGCATTCGTAACCCTAAAAACCGAATTTGATTTATGTCAAATTGAGTTGGACGTTTTTTGATAAACTTTGCAAAAAAAACTATGAACAATTCAATTTTATTTGCAAATATCTTAACGCTTATGGCTTTTGTCATTCACACATTCGTGGGTGATAAAGAGCTAAAACTAATCAAACCAAACGATTCTGACCTGAAACTTGAAAAATTTACAATGGCGAGATGCGGTTGGCATTGGATTTCAATTGACCTACTTTTCGCTACGATTGGACTTGGACTAATCAATTTTACAAACTATTTTGACAGTGAAAAGACTCTATTACAATTATTGTCGCTTTACTTTTTGGGCTATTCCATCGTATGGATATTTGTTATTTTCATCTCAAAACCGTTT
>JAYUOX010000225.1:0-12285 GCA_043760595.1 Cytophagales bacterium | reverse complement strand
CAAAATAAAAGATCTAAAACAAACAAAACAAAAGGTGAAAACAACTTGAAAATCCTCAAAAACTGGGGGAATTTTTATCCGAAGTTTGTACAGCCTATCTCTAACTATTTCTCCGCCCTGAAAGCATACTCACATAATAAAGCAACTGTGCCAGCATTCCCAAAGCTGCTACTACGTAAGTCGAAGCCGCCCAAAAAAGAGCATCTTTTGCCATTTTGTGTTCTGATTGTGTAACTATATTTTTAGACTCCATCCACGCCAAGGCTCTGCGAGAGGCATCAAATTCTACGGGCAGAGTTACGAAACTAAAAAAGGTAGCAATCGAGAAAAGCCCTATTCCAATCATCAACAATAGTGGGCTTTGGGTTGAGTACAAGACCATTACGCCAATCATTAATAGAATTGGAGTGAAATTGTTAGCAATGTTCAAAACGGGAACCATCGAACTACGCAACTGTAACATCGAATACGCCACAGCGTGCTGAACAGCGTGTCCACACTCGTGAGATGCCACTGCAGCGGCTGAGGCGTGTCTGCCCTGATACACGTCTGGGCTTAGGTTTACGGTTTTGTCAGTTGGGTTGTAGTGGTCAGTCAATTGCCCTTCCACTGACACAATTCTTACATCAAAAATGTTATTGTCTCTCAACATTTTTTCGGCTATTTCTTTTCCTGAAAGTCCATTCTGAAGACCAATTTGTGAATATTCTTGAAATTTACTTTTCAAACGCCATTGCACGAACATTCCAATTCCTGCAAAAATCATTGAGATTACATAGATTCCCATCATAGCTTTAATGTGATAAATAGTTGATTGATTAATTTGGAAATACTCTAATTTGAAAAAACCCCAATTTGATGATTTGAAAATTGGTTAGTTTGAAAAAACTCTAATTTGATGATTTGAAAATTGGTTAATTTGAAAATAAAAACTTCGGTATTACTACATTATTTTCAAATTTGCTCGTCATCAAATTTTCAAATTACCCCGTTTTCAAATTAAGCGTATTTTTTCGATTAATAAACTGGTTGAATAGCCTTTCACTAAGGCGATTGTTTTGACTTCACCACCTTTTGATAACACAAAATCTGCTCCTACAATAGTTTCAAGCGAATAATCATCGCCTTTGACCAAAATATCAGGCTTCACGATTTCGATTAATTCAAGGGGAGTGGGTTCATCAAAAAGTACGACTGCATCCACAAATTCAAAGGCTGCCATCATTCGTGAGCGTGCGTATTGGTTTACTACGGGGCGAGTTTCGCCTTTGAGTCTTTTGACTGAGGCATCAGTATTGAGTCCCAAGACTAATTTATCCCCCAAATTACGAGCCTTTTCCAAATAATCAATATGTCCTAAGTGAACAATATCAAAACAACCATTGGTAAAAACGATTTTTTTGCCTTCAGATTGCCATTTTTCTACTTGTTCTGTTACGCTTTGATGTGTATGTATTTTGTTTTCTGTCATTTATACTGTAGCTCGAAGTGGCACTTCGAGACTAATTATTCAACGCTCGAAGTGCCACTTCGAGCCGCAGTAATTCACTTTATATATGCTTCTCGGCATGATAACTACTCCGCACCAAAGCACCTGATTCTACGTAGTTCAACCCACGTTTCAAACCTTCTTCTTTATACATCGCAAAAGTATCAGGGTGAATCCACTCGATAACTTCGTGGTGCATTTTGGTTGGTTGGAGGTATTGTCCCAACGTCAAAACGTCCAAACCGTTTTCTACCAAATCATCTATTGCCTTAAAAACTTCGTCTTGGGTTTCGCCCAAACCGAGCATAATTCCCGATTTTGTGCGTTTCCCGTATTCTTTGGTACGTTTTATTTGTTCCAAACTTCTCGCATATTTTGCTTGTGGACGTACATTTCTATACAATCTTTCTACGGTTTCCATATTATGCGAAACCACTTCTTGCCCTCCTTCAATCATTCTGATAAGAGCATCCCAATTTCCTTTGGTATCTGGAATAAGTGTCTCAATAGTGGTGGTGGGTGACAATTCTTTTACCTGCACAACGGTCTGGTACCAGATTTCTGCCCCTTTGTCTTTCAATTCATCCCGATTTACGGAGGTCAAAACAGCGTGTTTTACGCCCATTAGTTTAATTGCCTCTGCCACACGGCGAGGTTCGTCTTCGTCATATTCATTTGGGCGACCCGTTGCCACTGCACAGAACGTACATGAGCGAGTACAGACATTTCCCAAAATCATAAACGTAGCCGTTCCCGCCCCCCAACATTCACCCATATTCGGACAATTCCCTGACTGACAGATGGTATGTAATTTATTTTCCTGAACAATATTACGCACACGAGCGTACTCTTGTCCGATGGGCAATTTTACTCTGAGCCAATCGGGCTTTTTGTTATGTCTGATTGCGGTGGGCGTTATTACTGGTAATTCTATCATTGTTTTTAGTATTAGGTCTTAGGTTTTGGGTTTTAGAATTTACAACACCTAAAACCTAAGACCTAAAACCTCATTATATTACAAATTTAAGTATCATTCAAATAAAAACGTCAAGAAAATGAAATTGGTTTACATTTTCTTGACGTTTTTATTTCTCACCCTAAAACTCATTTTCACTCTAACCCCTCTATTCTAAATCCTCACTTTTTCCCTCCAAAAAACACCGTGATATATCCAGAAGTAAAGAAGTTTTTATTTTCGGCAAAAGCCATCATATCTACTTTTTGAGAATAAGCCTCTGCCAAAAAGCCTACTTCAAGACTTATATTTGACTGACGAAAAGCGTCCAATTCAAAATTGAGTGCAGCTTTGAGGTTTACGCCAGGAACTATTGAGGAATTTCCTAAACCGTCAAAAAACCCTCCACTGCCCGCAATACTGTTGGGGAGATGTTTTTTGGGGTCAAAGGCTTCATCTCTTGTAGCACCCCTGCCATAAAAAACTTGGACATAATAAGGCTTCAATAAACCAATCGTTGGACCTCCTGCAATGATGCCATTTACGTTGAGTCCGCCTTCTGAGGAACGGTGGAAGAGATTAAACTCACGTCCGTATTGTGGACGAATAGCGAATAAATAATTCTGTTTGCCGTAAACGTAATTACTACCACCACCGCTTGTATTGGCGGAATTTTCACGATAATGATTTACGTTAACGATTTCGAGATTGAGGTAATGAAATTGTTTGTGCAAGGCATTATTATTGATAGCGATTTCTTTGCGTACTGCAAATCCGCCCAAAAGCCCTGAATTGGTGTTGGTAGTAAGTCCAAACGACAGTACCGACTTATAGTTTTCTTCATCAACTACCTCCTTGGACGTATTTTGGGTATTGGCATTTCTGCGTTGTGCATTTATCAAGTTTGTGATGCTCAACAACAAAAGGACAATGAATGAAAGTTTTAGTAGCTTTTTCACGGTATTTTGAATCTGATATGAGATTATTTTTTTATAAAAATACGTAATCTGAGCCTATTTGTATTAATTTAGGCTAAAAATATTGAATCAAAAAAACATAAATTCAAGCTCATGCCAACTGTAAAAACAATTTATCTGGGCAAACTCAGAACCGACTCAACGCATTTACAATCTGGAAATCAATTAATTACGGATGCTCCAACCGATAACATGGGCAAAGGTGAAGCCTTCTCTCCTACCGATTTGCTCGCTACTGCACTGGGCACTTGCATCCTCACGACTATGGCGATTGTAGCTCAAAGAGAACACATTGAACTGGCTGGTTCAGAAATAGAAGTTACCAAAATTATGACCCAAACCCCGCCACGCCGTATTGCCCGTGTTGAAGTTAATTTGAAAATGAGAACGAATATTGTTTTATCTTTTGAACAAATCAAAAAGTTAGAAAATACAGCCCATAAGTGCCCTGTTGCCCTTAGCCTCCACCCTGACGTTGAGCAGGTACTGGTGTTTGAGTGGATTTGAAAGAGGAGGAAGGGAGAAAGGAAAATGAATACCTTCACATTGTTCAATTTCTCCCTTTCTCCTTTCTCCTAAACCTTCCCCTCCAATTCGGCAAAAGAAATCTCAAAATGTGAAGCATGATACACACATTCGCCATTTTGGATAACTAATACTTGAGGCGATTGATGCTCAACGTTGAACACCGTGGCAATTTCGTTTGAAACAGATCTATATCTGAGCAAATCCAAATAGTAAGGTTTCAAATCTCCTACTTTTTCTTGCTTCCAATTTCTTTCCAAACGATTGAGTGAAGTTCCTGATATTGAGCAAGTTGTACTATGTTTTAGCAATAATACTGGATAATTATATGACTCTTTTTTGATGTCTTCTAACTGACTAATTTCTGTTAATATATTCCAATTCATGTTGATGTTTTTTATACGATGTTTGTTTTTATATGACAAATTTTAGGATTATTTAGTTTCTAAAACTACTATTTCCTTAAAACAAACTGTACAGGACGTTGTTTGGCGAGCATCAATAAAATTCCTCCGTAGGTCAATTCTTCTAACAATTTAGTGGCTCGGTAGGCTGAAATATTAATCAGTTTGGCGTATTCTTTGGCAGTTATTTTGTTACTTTTTTTCAGATAAGTAATCAAATATTTGACATTGGGTTGTCTCAATAATTGCTCATCAACCTCATTATCGGACTGATCCAAAATCTGAGTCATTTCCTTTGTTACGGGCGTAGTTTGGTCGTTGGCACGTACAAATACGATGGAATGATTATGTTCGTCGATGGCTTCGTGGGGTTTATGTTTGCTTTCCTTTACGTTGATAATCAACACTTTACGCTTGCCTTCGTGCATATACGAACTGTACTGAATTTCTATCGGTGGCACTACTAACTCCTCGGCGGCGTGAATTATTTTAACCATTTCTTCGATTTCAGAACAGCCTTTTATCGTTTTGTCATCATCAACACCCACCACTAATCGACCACCAGAAGTATTGGAAAATGCTGCCAAGATTCGAGCGGCTTTGTGAGGGTTTTCGATGTGTCTTTTGAATTCTAAATTGGTAGATTCTTTTTGTTTTAGGATAGTAAATAATTCTTTTTCAGTCATTTGGGATGGTTATTTGTTATTGGTTATCTGTGAATAGTTGAATAACGCCAATTCTTTTAATTTTGGGTGGAAATGTCTATTTTATCGTAATCTATTGAGTAAATTTACAAAAGAAAAGAATAATTTTATCGAAATATTTTCTTTTTCCTAAAATCATCAAACCATTGAATTCGCAGACAAATCCCATTCCACTAAAAGCCTATTTGTTCTTACTTTTGGGTGTATTTTGTATTGCTTGGTCAGCAATATTTGTCAAAACGGCTCATGCTCCTGCCCTAACTTCTGGATTCTACCGATACTTCTTTTGTTTTCTGGGAATATTGCCGATTTGGATTTACAAAAAAATAAAAATTCCAAATCAGAGAACCCTTCTGTGGATTATTCTGGGAGGATTTTTCTTTGTATGCGACATGGGCTTGTGGAATCTTTCTATCCTCCAAACCTCCGCTTCGGTCTCTACTTTATTGGCTAATAATGCCTCTGTTTTTGTAGGTTTGGGAACTTTGATTTTCTTCAAGCAAAGACTCTCCACGATTTACTGGATTGGACTTTTAGTTGCAACGATTGGCGTATTTACCGTTGCTGGACGTGATTTTTTGTATAACCCAAACTTGGGAACTGGGCATTTGATGGCGATTGGAGCAGCGGTATTTTATGCGGGGTATTTGCTTATTACTCAGCAAGTTAGAGAAAGTGTGGATGTTGTCAATTTCATGGGTTGGTCGTTGATTTCGTGTCTATTTTTTTGTTATTTAATCTGTTGGCAACAAGATTTACCAATGCTTCATTTTGATAATCAGACATGGCTTTCGTTCATTGCGGCTGGGTTGATTTGTCATTTGGCAGGTTGGTTATCCATCAATTATGCTCTTGGATTTTTGCCCGCCGCCATCGTCTCGCCAACCTTACTGATTCAGCCCGTTTTGACTTCTATTATTTCGTTTTTTCTTTTGCACGAAATTCTCAGAACCGAACAAATCATTGGGGGTTTTATTGTGATTCTGGGGGTTTATTTGGTGAATCGAAAGGGGTAGAAAATCGCAGAAATAAAAAATCCTCACAAAATCAATTTGTGAGGATTTTATATTTCTGAACAAAATAGCTTACACCGTAACTGTCGATTGACGTTTACGCATATAAAAGAATAAACCTGCAAACGCTACAATCAAAATCCCTGGGAAAACAGCGATATTATCTAAGGTTGCTTGACCTGCGGTGAGTTCCGCCAAGTCACCAGTTAATCCTTTTGCGGTAGCAGCTGCTTTTTCGTTATCAAGCCATCCACCAATGATTGGTTGAAAAATAGCGGTTGAGAACATTCCCACTCCGCCCACGATTGACAAACCAAATGCACCAGTTTGTGGCATTTTTTCTGCTGTAAATCCAAGCATAGTGGGCCAAAATAAAGCTACGCCAAAAGCAAAACACAAAGCCGCAACGTACGTCATTGAACCTGTTTGCGTAGCAAAAAGTAAAATACCCGCCGTGGCTAAAACCGAAGAAACTAAAAGCACTCCAGTTTGACCTAATACTGCGTAAATTGAACCTGCAAAGTACCTACACACCGCCATTGTACCCGTTACCAAAGCTAAAATTAGCATCGGGCTTGCACCACTTTTGCTCATAATCAAGCCCGTCCATTGTTGAGGTCCAAATTCTGAAATAGCCGTGAGTGCCATACAACAGAATATAAAAATGAATAATGGCGAAACCATTGCTTTTAAATTATTGGAGATTGAAGCAGCTGCTTCTACTTTTGGCTTAGGAAATTCTTGACCCCAAAATAAAATAAAATAAGTAATCGTTGGAATTAAAATGATTCCAATTTGTGCTTCCCAGGACATTCCTGCGGTGGTCATAAATTGTGAAATGAGACTTCCTACTACAATTCCTCCTGGAAACCACATATGAAAACGGTTTAACATTTTACTCATATTAGCCCCCGAATAAGTATCAGCAATCATCGGATTACAAGCTGCTTCCGTACAACCATTGCCCAGACCAATCAAAAGCGAAGAAATTAATAAAGTGCTGTACCCAGTTGCATAAATGGTCATTAAAATTCCGACAGCATGGGCAACAAAGGCAAAAAGCATGATTTTTTTCGGTCCAACAGAATAGTAAATTAATCCTCCTATAATCATGGCAATTGGAAATCCGAAAAACCACATGGAACTCATCCAACCCAACTGTTGCCCTGTTAATTGAAACTGTTTGCCTAACTGTGCCAAAATTCCTGCACGAATACTGAATGAAAAAGCCGTTGTGATGAGAGCAAAACAACTGCCTAAAAAAAGTCTTGATTGATTAACTGTTTGAATCATAATGGATTAGGGATTTAAAATGTGAATAAAATGATACGTTTCTTGGTTTTATGAAATTTCATCTTTGAAAAATCTATCAAAAAAACAAAAAAGAAATCATATTTCATACACCGATTTATCAGTATTTTTATGAAAATTTGCAAAAGTCAAGCCCCCTAACCCCCAAAGGGGGAACTAAAATACTACAATTTATGAACGCCCCCCCCCCTTTGGGGCGGTTAGACGTATCGATTGGGGGGCTTTAAACACTTAAAAAAATGGCAAGAAAAATCAGAATGGGAATGATTGGTGGGAGCTTGGAGGCTTTCATCGGGGCGGTGCATCGTCGTGGAGCGGCTTTGGATGGTGAAGTGGAACTGGTTTGTGGAGCATTTAGCTCCAATCCCGAAAAATCAAAAACAACGGGCGAGGCTTTGTATCTACCCGAAAACCGAGTTTATGGTTCTTTTGAAGAAATGATTTTGAAAGAAAAACAACTCCCCGAAGGTGAACGAATGGATTTTGTAACCATCGTAACGCCCAATCACGTTCATTTCTCTGCCGCCAAAATGGCTTTGGAAAATGGCTTTCACGTGGTCTCTGACAAACCTGCAACCTTGAACACCGAGGAGGTTTATCAGCTGAGAGATATTATCGAAAAATCTGGACTGATTTACTGTTTGACCCATAATTATACTGCCTATCCGATGGTGAAAGAAGCAAAGCAGATGATTAAAAATGGCATAATCGGAAAGGTCAGGAAGATAATTGTTGAATATCCACAAGGCTGGCTTTCACATTTGTTGGAAGCCTCTGGACAAAAACAAGCCGACTGGCGAACTGATCCCGCTCGTTGTGGTGCTGCAGGTGGTGTGGGTGATATTGGCACTCACGCTGAGAATCTGGCAGAATACATCACAGGCTTAAAAATCACGGAAATTTGTGCTGATTTAACCATTTTTGTGGAAGGCAGAAGGTTAGACGATGATGCCAATATGCTGTTACGTTTTGATAACGGAGCAAAAGGAATTTTGCACAATTCGCAGATTTGTAATGGTGAAGAAAACGATTTAAACATCAGAGTTTACGGAGAATTTGGCGGTCTGAAATGGCGGCAAATGGAACCCAATACCCTCATTTTGACCAATCAAGAAAAAGGTTCACGCATTATCCGCACGGGCGTAGGCGACCTTTCACCACAAGCACAGACTCACACAAGACAGCCCGCAGGACATCCAGAGGGTTATATCGAGACTTTTGCGAGTATTTACAGAAATTTTGCGTATGCTCTAAGGGCAAGATGGGGCGAAGTAGCCAAAGAAAATACGGCAGGTGGTTTGGCAGGCGAAAGCGAAATTTTGACGGGCGGTTACAATCCAGAAATTCATGATTTTCCAGGCATTCAAGAAGGTATCAGAGGAATGATATTTATTGATACCGTTGTGAAATCGAATGCAGCTGGGGCGGTTTGGACGAAGGTGGAGGAGAGATAATGCTCTGAATGATGAACAAATTTGTATATTTGTTCATCATTTTGTTTTAAATAGAGAGATTTACAACCATGAAAATTAAAAGTATTCAACTTAAAAATTTTAAAAGATTTACAGATTTAACGCTCGAAAATATTTCGGAGCAAGCAAAGTTGGTCTTATTGATTGGAGCAAATGGCTCTGGGAAATCATCTTTGTTTGATGCTTTTAATTATTTTCAGACTCAAAAAAATAATATTGCACCACGAGGTGAGGTTGCTGAATATTATCAGAAAGGGAGTGCAATAGGAGAAATTTCCTTTGACACTTCTAACGGTAAAATACATTGTTCAGTAGGTTTGCAAATGGTTGTCGAAAACTTGGATAAACTACTTTTTTTTGGTAGAAGTAGTATTCGTATTGTTCCAACTTTGGGAAATAAAGGTAATCCTTATGAAATAGAGCAAGATACAGATCGTCCAGAAAAATTTATTGAAAATGATATTCGTTTTGTGAATGATGTTTATGCCTACATCAAGCAAATTGATGATGCCATGCGTGAGCCAGTATTTAGTGGTGTAAAAGCAGATACATTACAAATTTTTCACAGTTTTATTGATCCACTGAATCAATCTCTTTCTCGAATTTTTGAAGGGGATAAATTTGCTATTCAAATTATTGAATATGCCAGTTCAACTCCCGAAGTGGCAGCCAAATTAATCTTCCAAAAAGGCAATTCAAAAATTAATTATGACATACTCAGTCATGGAGAAAAACAAGTTGTTGTTCTTTTGCTCAATTTCATAGTCCGTAAAAAACAGTATGAAAATGCCATCATTTACATTGACGAAATGGACTGTCATTTGAATACTGTTTTGCAGGAAAACCTCTTAAAGGAAATTGTTGAAAAATGGATTCCTGATTCCTCCCAGCTATGGACAGCTTCTCATGCTTTGGGTTTTATAGAATACGCTCAAAAGACGGAAAATGCAGTAATTCTGGATTTTGATTCGCTCAATTTTGATGTGCCTCAAACGATTAGTCCAGAACCCAAAGAGGTGCTTGATGTCTATGATTTAGCTATTCCAAAGAGTATTCTTTCCAAACTTTTTCACGATAAGAAAATTATTTTTTGTGAAAATAAAAACGATGAATATTACAATTTATTAGGCTTGGAGAATACACTTTTTGTGGGTATACATGATTCCAGAGATTTTTTTTTACAAATAAAGAGAGATAAAAAGAGGTTCAGTTTGAGAGATAGAGATTTTATTTCGAGTACAGAAATTACCCGAATCCAGAAAAAATATCCGACCTACAAAATATTAAGATATTATAATTTTGAGAACTACCTTTTTCACCCTGATAACATTGCAGAACTTAACCCCAAAGGTTTCGATAAGATAGTGTATATCGAAGACATAATAACTCAAAAGAACAAAAGAATCAGTTATACTATTCTTCCAAGTTTGATTTCTTCACGTCAAAATTATGAAGAATTTAAAACGGATGAAAAACTAAAAGATGAAAATACCGACAGTATTGTGGATGATTTGAGTAGTACTGATTTTGAAAAATTCTATCAATTTTTTGATATGAAAAAACAATATAATCATCAATATTTGGCTAAATTCAATTTATCAAGAGAACGTCTGGTCAGTACACAGTGGTTTAAAAATCAAATTGAAAAAATCTTACAATAACAAATGAAAACAATCAAAGGACTTGCTATATTTTTAGCATAACTTTTTCTTTGGTCGTAAGAGCCTTGCTCTTTCGCAAATTATTTCTTCATTCAAGAAACTAAAAACTCATTGCAAAATTTCAGAACAACCTTCCAAATCCCACCATCCAAGTACAAAATTTCACTTGATTCCCAACTCTTAACGCTTGGTTCTTGCTTTGCTGATGTGGTTGGTAATCAGTTGAGGGACAATAAGTTAGATGTTTTAGTTAATCCCTACGGAACGCTTTTTAATCCACTTTCGATCTTCAAAATTCTCTCGCCCACTTACACCCGAGCGGATGAACGATTATATGTAGAAAATCAAAAAATGTGGCTTCACTACGATTTTCATTCTCAATTTATCAGTAATTCAAAAGAGAATTTAAGTGAGCAAATAGACCAAACTTTATTTGCCATTAATTGCCAATTACCCACCACAAATTACCTACTTATTACCTTCGGAACTGCCTTCATTTACAGACTTCTCAATCCTCAAACTTACGTCGCCAATTGTCATAAAATGCCTAATAATCTCTTTGAAAAAGAACTATTAAGTGTGAAAGATATTTGTAAAGGCTTTGCAATTTTACATAAGGAATTAAAAGAAATTAACCCAAATTTAAAGATAGTTTTGACCGTCTCACCCGTCAGACACACAAAGGACGGCGTACCCGAAAATCAAGTCTCAAAATCCATTCTCAGAGCGGCTTGTCATTATTTAAACACTGACTATAAAGACGTTGAATACTTTCCATCCTACGAAATTATGATGGATGATTTGCGTGATTATCGTTTCTACAAACCTGATTTAATTCACCCAAATGAAGTAGCGGAACAATACATTTTTGAGCATTTTGCAGAGACCTATTTTGATGAAGATTTGAAAGACTTCACCAAAGAATGGGCTTCAATTCAAACCTCTCTAAATCACCGTTCTTTCAACGAAAAATCAGAAAATCATCAAGTGTTTTTGAAGAAATTGTTAGGGGATTTGATGAAGATTTCTGGAAGAGTTGATGTGCGGGAGGAAGTGAATTTTGTTCGGCAAAAATTGGTAATTGTTTGAATAATCTTGTCTATGCGACTCAGTCTGAGCGACCCTGTCCATTATCGAACAGAATTGTATCAAAAGCGGACAGTTTTAAAATTATAAAAATCTTCAAATAGCTGATAATCAGCAGTTTAATTTCTTGGCATAGCATTGGATAAATAAATGGTAGAAGTCACAAACTTTAACCTTTCAATACTATGCTACAAAACTATCTAAAAATCACCCTACGAAATCTCTTGAAAAACAAGACGTTTTCGTTTATCAATATTGCTGGACTTGCCGTTGGTTTGGCTTCCACAATGCTTTTGGCTCTTTGGGTTTTGGACGAATATTCTTTTGAGAATTTCCAAGAAAAGAAGGATGTTTTGTTTCAAGGAAAACGTAATTTCAAAGAATCCGAAACCAATACTTCAACATCTTCCTCGCAAAGTGGGAATACCGCTGAATATATCCGTAAAAACTTTCCCGAAGTAAAAAATGCTATTCTAACTGGTTATGGTTATGATGCTCCGATTTCTTACGGTGAAAAAAGTCTTAAAAAAACGTGGAATTGGGTTGAAACACCCTTCTTTGAGATGTTTACTTTTCCTTTCATAAAGGGTTCCGCAAAGACGGCTTTTATTGACATTAACTCCATTGTTCTCACGGAATCTATGGCAAAAGCCCTCTTTGGCGATGAAGACCCGATGAATAAATTGGT
>JAYUOX010000224.1:0-4232 GCA_043760595.1 Cytophagales bacterium | reverse complement strand
TTCAAAACAGATAGGTAAAATTCCATTTTACCTTTATACTCAGGTTCAAATTCTCCAATTTTTAATTCAATCGCAATAAGCGATTGTAATTTTCGGTGAAACAATAGTAAGTCAATTTTATATTCTTTTTCGCCAACGTATATTTTATACTGATTGCCAATGAAGCTAAAATCTGCTCCTAACTCTAATAAAAAGTCTTTGATGTTCTTGATGAGTGCTTGTTCAAGTTCATACTCACTATGCTCGTTTTCCATTTCCAAAAAGCCGAAATTGTAATGGTCTTTTACGGCTAAATAGGCTTGATTTTTAATTTTATCAGTCAGCACATCATCAAAATTAGTTTGATTTAGTAAGTATTTTTGATAAGTATTATTCTCAATTTGATGAATAACAATCTCTTTCGTCCAACCAAATTTTTTAGTCGCTATCGTATAAAATAAGCGTTCCTGTGGGTCTTTACATTTTTTCAGAATTACAGTATGTTTAGTCCAACTAATTTCTCGTACCAATGGTACGAGATTTGTATCATGCTGATACTCAGTATAAAACTGTGCCATAAGCCATAAATTACCGACTGAAAATCCCGTCATTGCAGGGAATTCTTTTTGAAGCTCTTTGGATAATGTTGGTACAATTGCCTTGCCCCAACCTAATTTTTGTTTTTCGGAAATATCTTTACCAAGTTCCCAATACAAACTAATGAGGTGGGTGTTTACAGCTTTGAGAGCCTCATATTGTGCTTGCCTAACTTTTTGTATAGTCTCAGCAATAAATTGTATTTGCGAATTATCTAAATCCATACTTTTAATTTTAAAAGAAGTCTCAAATTTCCCATTTGCATTTAAGAGTAAACTACTTTCTACAAGAAATTCATTAGAGCATTTATTTTATCTAATAAAATTAAACATAATTGTTTATCTAACTTATTCATTGCTAATTCTCTGATTGAACTTTCCAACTCATTGATATTTAGAGGTATAGTATCCTCTATTTGGGGATACTCTATTTTCTCCTTTTTTATAGTTTGTGTAATTTCATCAGACGAACTTACACTTTTAGTTTCGCCTGTATTTACCTTTGCCAAGTTTACAATATCAGATTTATTTACTTTTGTTTTTCCTGCCAAAACATCCTGTCTAAACTCTGGACTAAGCTTATTTAAGCCTTTAGCAAATTCTGCATCTCGTCTGATAGTCTTTTCATTTACCTTGAATTCTTTTGCCAAATTAAAGGCAACATTTACGGTTTTAGGTAATCCTTCCTGACTTTTGATAACATTATTATACTTTAATCCTCTATAATAGGAAATTTGCTCAAGCGTTAAGTTTCGTCTATTCAATTGTTTATTCAACATCGAATCTTTTACTTCCTGAACATCCTTATAGTTTCTAAGAATTATACGAAAATCTAAGTTATATTTTTGGCTAATTCTATAACGGTTATGCCCATCAACTAACACATATACCGTTTTAGTTTCTGCGTTTTTTAAACCCGCTACCTCAGTAGTTGTTTCCCAAATAATCAAAGGGTCAGAAATCCCATCTTTTATAATATCTTGTTCAAGTCCCTCCAATTCTTCTTTACTTAGCGGACTTATAAAATCTCTGAGTTCATCCATAATGATAAACTCTTTTTTGATTTTAGACTCAGTTTCAAGTAATGATAACGGAATTGCTTCGGTATTTTTTTGGATAGCTTTTTTGAATATATCTTTTTTCATTAGGATTATGAATTTATTAACTCTTTAGCCAAATTATTGTATTGCTCACTTGGCAGTGATTTAGGGTTATACGTAAAAATATCTTGTTGCATTACCTGTGATTCTCTCAAATATTTAGAGTTGTCAATCATACTTTCACATACATTAAAATTGCTGTATTTTTCTCGAATCTGTTCCATTAATGCTTTATGAATATTTTGATTCAGAACCATTGTAAAAACAATTCCTTTAATCCTTAAATTTGGATTACTATATGTTTGAACCTGCTTGATTCTTTTAAAAAGATTATCAACTCCATGAAATGCACTTGCTTCTGGTTGGATAGGAATTAAACATTGATTAGAAGCAACTAAAGAGCTAATTGTACAAATGCCTAAACTTGGTGGACAATCAATCAAAATATAATCGTAATTCTTTTCAATTTCTTGAATTTTTAATGCTAATCTTCTTTCTGCACCTACAGCACTCGAGAACTCAGATTCTCTGTCAGCCATTGTTATGTCAGATGGAGAAAGGTGCAAATGATTGTTAATTTCTACAATTGGCAATGGCTTGTCATCTAATAGTGCATTAATAATCTGCTCTGATGGCTGATGAATACCATAACATTGAGAAAGATTCCCTTGAGAATCCATATCAATCAGTAAAACCCTGTTCCCCATTAAGCTTAATGCCTTTCCTACATTAATTGTCGTTGTGGTTTTGCCGACCCCACCCTTATGATTTACAACCGAGATAATAGTAGCTTTTTCAAAAAGAGCATCCGAATATCCATATTGCCGAAGAACACTTTCCAATGCTGGAAGGTATTTATTTGGTATTGTTTTTTTCTCCTGAAAAGCTCTATGTAATGTCCGTGCGGGCATTCCAGACTCCTTTTCTATTTGAGATATATTCAAACCTGTTCTAGTTTGAAAGAAGCGTTCAATTTTTCCTTGTGTTATCATTTAATTATTTATACAAAAGATAATCAAATGTATATTTTTTTATACAAAAAAACAAATTTGTATTGAAATAACATAATTATTTTTATTCATATGAATAGCAAACGGACAATTTGTCCGTTTGCTATTCATATGAATAAAAAACAGTGATCAAAAATTTATTTTGGGATGATAACACTTAAAATTTTTACTTAACTTCCAAATATTAGAATAATTTTGGCTTTTGGCTTTTTTCTTTAGTACAAATTTTCGGTAAACTAAATGTTATATTTTTACAATTTGGTTAAATGACTCTTTTAAAGTCACTTTATAAATAATCTCTAAATGTAAACTATAACCAATTTCACGGAGAACTATAACCATTTTCACGGAATCGTTTAAACATATTTATAAATAAACCCTAAGAACAATTGTATTTTATGATTACCTATAACCATTTTCACGGAAAGAAGATATAAAGTATATCAAGCTCAATCAATCGAGGATAAATACTATTATTTTTAGTAATTAAACAACAGTAGATCCGTTTTGTTGTTTTTAATTATTTTTGTCCTTTTTACTGTTTAGAGGCTTCATAACCTTCTTATAATCAAATGATTATAAGGATAAGTATAACCATTTTCACGACAACTATAACCGATTTCACGGACAACTATAACCGATTTCACGGAGAACTATAACCGATTTCACGGAGAACTATAACTATTTTCACGGAGAACTATAACCAATTTCACGACACGAACTATAACAAAGAAAAATTATTGTTATAGTTCATAAAATTTGTATATTTGTACATAGTAGTCTTTATCCAAATGGCAATGGCAAAAAAAAGTAATTCTCTTAGAAAAAAACAGGACTATCAAGATAGATATGTAATTAGAATGCAAGGGGGGAAAACGGGACTCGTAGAAGCTACGTCAAAAATGGATATTCACGAGTTTAGAGTTTTTATGGCTTTACTAACAATGGTATTACCAGACGATGATGATTTTATTGAATATGAGTTAAGAACCCAAGACATTCTCAAATTATATTCATTAAGCGATGATGGAAGATATTATGAAGCGATAAGAGACGCATCTGAAAGGCTATTTAATAAAAAATTTGTTATTTATGAAACTAAGGAGGATGGAGAAGTATATAAAACCACAATTCATTTAATAGATGAAACCAGTGAGCCAGTAAAGGAAAGTCAACAGAGTCGTATAAGACTAAAATTTAATCCAAAACTTAAACCTTACTTACTACAATTACAAAGGGAATATTTGACTATAGATGTTAGAAATATTGCCAAAATTACCAGTCCTAATTCAGTGAAATTATACGTTATATTAAAGCATCAATATAACTTAGGCAATAGAAAAGTTAAATATACAATTACAAGGCTCAAAGAAATTTTGGCAATTAGTGAAGATGAATATCCACTTTACGGGAATTTTAAACAGAAAATTATCCAAAAGGGAATGAAAGACTTAGAAAAACATACAGATTTGATGGTTGTGAAATTAGAAGAGGAGAAAGCAGGAAGGGCAGTAGGTTCAGTAATATTTTTTCTGGTGGAGAAAAAA
>JAYUOX010000223.1:0-12374 GCA_043760595.1 Cytophagales bacterium | reverse complement strand
CATTTTCGCCTGTGCCTTTTACCTGAGCAATATTAATTCCTTTGTCTTTGGCTAAGGCTTTGGCTAATGGTGATGCTTTTAATCTTCCGTTTGTATCGTTTGTAACCACTACTTCTGGTGATTTTATTTCAACAATGGCTGGGCTTGTAGCTACGGATGCTGGACTCGCCACAACCGCAACGGGTACAGCCGATTTCCCTCCGTTCAAAAGTGCCTGAAAATCTGCCCCAGGTTCTCCGATGATGGCAATTACTTCATCTACTGAAACGGTCTTACCAGTTTCAATTCCGATATAAAGTAATGTACAAGGGTTATATTTTGTAACATCCAAGAAATTATCTAACTCAAATTCCATAGTAGCTTTATCTGTCTCAATTTCAGCCAATAAAGTATCTCCAGGTTTCAAAACTTCCCCTACTTGCTTTAACCATGCCACCAAAGTACCTTCCATCATGGTATCGCTCATTTTGGGCATACCGATGATTTCAGCTTTTATTGAAGAAGTATCAACACTTGATGCCACTACAACGGGGGCAGCAACTGCGGGAGTTTCAACTGGTATAACAACGGGCGTAGATGATTCTCCTCCACTCAATAAATGCTCATACGCCTCTCCATTTTCACCGATGATGGCAATAATACTATCTACGGGAACGGCTTTTCCTTTTTCTAAACCTATATATAAAAGACGGCAATCCTTGAAATTGCTCAAATCCATCCTCTCGTCCAAGTCAAGTTCCATTGTGGCTTTGTCTGTTTCGATTTCAGCCAATAAGCCATCGCCAGGTTTTAGGACATCTCCAACTTTTTTGAGCCATTCTGCCACAACACCCTCAGTCATGGTGTCGCTCATTTTGGGCATGGTTATAATTTCTGCCATTTTTCTGTGTAATAGTTTTTAGTAAAGTAAAAGTTGTTACTTTTCTGTAATTTTCAAAATAGAACTCAAAAATAAGGCTAAACACTTGCTTTCAAAAGTTATCTTGGAAAAATATAAATTGTCCTTAAATTTGAATGAAGATTAACTTTATCTAAATCTCCAAATAATCTTATATTTTCTCATTGTATTCATAAAACCCTCAACAAATCCATGAAAAAACTACTCATTTATTTCTCATTTTTATTTTCATCTTTTACGTATATCCAAGCACAAAAGATTGAAAAACTACCCGAATACCAGCTTTCAAAAGTAGAAGCTGAAAGTCAAGTTAGGTTTTTAGCCTCTGATGAAATGCTTGGAAGACGTACTGGCTCAATCACTAATCGTATTGCAGCTCGTTATTTGGCAGAAAGTTTTAGAAATTTAGGGCTAAAACCCGCAGAAGGTCAAAAGGATTATCTACAAGCTGTGGGTTTAGACTTAGTAAAATCCGTAAAACAAGGTCGAATTATTGGTGGTGGGGATAGCCTGTCCGTTGGTAAGCATTTTGTCGTTTTTGGAGGTTACGAACCAACTTCTATTGATAATAAAGAGGTGGTTTTTGTGGGATATGGATGGAAAGACGATGCTAAAAGTTACGATGATTACAAAGATTTGGACGTTACTGGTAAAGTGGTTATGGCTCAAATTGGAACGCCTGACAGTAAATCTCCCAATGAAATGTTTAGTGCAGCCAATAAAAAACGGAAAATTGCCCAAGAAAAAGGAGCAATTGGTCTCATAGAAATATTTGCCGCTCCGATTCCTTGGGTTACGGTTGCGGGATATTTTAATGGTGAAAGTATTGCTCTCAGTGATTCAAAAGACACCCAAAAAAGATTATTTCACTTTTGGGTAAATGGACAAACTGCCAAAGGTTTCAAGAAAGATTTACTCAAAACTGTTAGTATAAATGTCTCTTCTCGTGAGCGTTCTCCTTTGCGTTCTTACAATGTAGTAGGCATTCTGGAAGGTTCTGACCCTGTTTTGAAGAAAGAATATGTGGTTCTTTCCGCTCATTACGACCATGTAGGCGTGGGTAAAGAAGGAGGTAATGCCTATAAAGAAGACAGTATTTTTAACGGAACTCGAGACAATGCTTTTGGAACGGTGGCAGTTTTGCAAGCGGCTAAGGCTTTGAGCATTTCAAAACCCAAACGCTCGATTTTATTCATTGGATATACAGGGGAAGAAGTGGGTTTGTTGGGTTCAAAATATTATGCAGAAAATCCTTTAGTGCCACTAAAAGATTGTGTTTACAACTTAAATTGCGATGGAGGAGGGTATAATGATACTACGAAAATAACAGTAATCGGGCTTTCTCGCACGGATGTAAAACCTGAAATCGAAAAAGCGACCCAAGCATTTGGATTAACCGCAATAGATGATCCCGTTCCAGAACAAGGCTTGTTTGACCGTTCTGATAATGTTAGTTTAGCGGCAAAAGGCATTCCCTCACCAACTTATTCTCCTGGGTTTAATAAATTTGATGCAGCTATTATGAAGTATTACCATCAAGCCGCCGATAACCCTGAGACGGCGAGTATGGATTATTTATTGAAATATTGTCAATCCTATGCCTACGCAGCACGCTTAATTGCCAATCGCCCAGAACGACCCAAATGGATTAGTGGAGATAAATATGAGAAGGCTTATATTGAGCTTTACGGAGGGAAATAAATTTATTTTGAGGTAATGTAAGCCCGTAGGGCTTTAATACGAATAGCCGTAGGTACAACCTACGGGGAAAATCGATAGGATAAAATAACCCTGAAAGGGTTAAATGTTCTATCCAAATTTATTTAACCCTTTCAGGGTTATAGATGTATTCTCAATTTTTCCGTAGGTTTTACCTACGGCTATTCATATTTAAGTCCTTCGGACTAACTATTAAATTACATCAATAAATACATTTATTTCAAACAAAAACGTCTTTTTGAGTTAAACTCAAAAAGACGTTTTTTATTTGTAAAAGAAAATGGTTAGCTATTGTATGCTATGCAAAAGCCAATTTCTCAGGTGAAATATGCTCTTTTAAAATCTTTAACGCTCCAAAAATCAAATTATAAACTGATTGCGGATTGATGTTCATAGCACTCGAAATTTGGTCAGTGTCCATGTCTTGAAAAAACTTTAAAGAAATGGCTTGTTTTTGTCTTTTCGTCAAAAAACGGAAAGATTCATTTAGATTTTCAGTCAATATCTGTTCTTCCTCACAAGCCACCAAACGATGCTCATGCGAACCCGTATAATCTGGATTTTCAAGATAATACGACTCGTGATGTTGAAGATGTTTTTGATGAGTTTCGAGATGTCTAACCAATTTACGTTTGATTGAAGCCATCAAATAATAACGTATTGAGGTGGTCTCTCCTAAATTTTTATGATTTTTCCAAAGCTCCACAAATAAATCGTGCAAACAGTCTTTGATGAGTTCCCTATCTGGGGTGATGCTGGTGCTGTAATTATATAAAAGACTTACATAATTTTGATAAATTTGAGTAAATGCAGCGTGGTTTCCACCTCGAAAGTCATTCCACATTTTTACTTCATCCACGTTTTTTGGGTAACTTGTCATCATCTTAAATTGGTTAAACGATACTTTCTTGATTAGGAATTGTATTATTTTTCCTTAAAGATATACCAAAAAAATATCATTATTCAAGGTTTTTATTGAATATTTTTCCGTAAACGTTTACGGAAACGTTTGCATTAAAAATAATGTAATTAATAGATAATGGTAAACAAGATTAGACTTCAATTTAACGATAAATCCCAAAACGAGTAGGTAGGATTGCTTTTCACCTTTTTACGTTTTACTTTTAATAAATTATTCATCAATACCCCACAAATCAAACACATGAGAAAACTATTCATCACAATGCTCAATATTTTTCTATTGAGTCCCCTCATTTTTGCTCAGACCCAAACCTTCCCTCGCAATGGCGTTCAAGATGAACGTTTGGATTTGTATGCTTTTACAAATGCTACCATTGTTACGGATGCGAATAATACCCTCGAAGGGGCAACGCTCATTATTCGTGGATCGGTGATTGAATCAGTGGGAAAAGGGCTTTTAATTCCATCGGGTGCAACAATCGTGGATTTGAAAGGGAAAAGAATCTATCCTTCTATGGTGGAGTCATACTCAAATTATGGTGTTCTCGAACCTGTACGTGCAGGTGCAGGGGGTTTCAGAGGCGACCCACAACCCGAAACCAAGAAAAAAGGTGCGTATAATTGGAATCAAGCCATTAATCCAGAAGTGGATGCTGCCAATGGATTCTCAGTAAATAATACTACCGCCGAAGAATTACGCAAAATTGGTTTTGGTTCGGTGGTTTCTCACGTACAAGATGGCATCGTGCGAGGTACGTCCGCCCTCATTGCCCTCATGGACGGCAAAGACCAAGATGCTTTACTGAAAAGCAAGGTTTCGTCTCATTATTCTTTCTCAAAGGGAACTTCTTCCCAAGATTATCCAAGTTCGCCGATGGGTTCGATTGCATTGTTGCGTCAGACTTTTTATGATGCAGATTGGTACAAAAAAGCCAAAGGAAAAACCGAATTTAATATTTCGTTGGATGCTTTCAACAATAATCAAGGCATTCCGCAAGTGTTTGAAGTTGGGGATAGATTAGGCGTTTTGAGAGCCAATAAAATTGCGAAAGAGTTTGGTATTCAGTACGTTATCAAAGGAATGGGCGATGAGTATCAACGTTTGGATGATATAAAAACGGCGGGCGTAAGTTTGATTTTACCGCTCAATTATCCCGTAACACCCGATGTAGAAGACCCATTTGACGAAAAAAATGTTTCTCTTTCTGAAATGAAACACTGGGAAATGGCACCTGCTAACGCAGGGATTTTATCAAAGTCAGGAATCAATTTTGCTTTGACAAGTTCAAATCTCAAATCAAAAGGTGATTTTATGGTAAATCTTCGTAAGGCAATCGAAAATGGATTGGATGAAAAAACGGCTTTGGCAGCTCTAACTTCAACGCCCGCTTCGATGATGAAAATTGATAATTTGGTGGGTTCTCTGAAATCGGGAATGTTAGCTAATTTTTTGATTACCTCCGATAATTTGTTCAAAGATGGCAACATCATTTATGAAAACTGGATAAAAGGAAAGCGTTATGTATTGTCAGACATGAACATAAAAGACCTTCGTGCCAATTATGATTTGACGATAAATGAAAATTCAAAACTCAAATTAAACGTTACAGGGAAAGTCGATAAGCCTGAATATCAGATAGTTGTATCGGATTCGATAAAAGTTACGCCAAAGGTTACTCGCACGGGCGATATGCTTACGATTCTCTACAAGTTAGATGCTAAAAAAGACAAAGGAGATTCGAGAATTGCGGCATATTTTGATGGAAAAAATATCAAAGGTGAAGGCGTTGATGCGGATGGAAAAACTATTTCTTTCTTAGCAAATTATAAAGAGGCAATGAAAGAAACGCCCGCAAAACCTGACACAGTCAAAAAAGCCAAAATCGAAATGGGTAAAATCGTTTATCCTTTTAATGGTTACGGAAGCGAAACTAAGCCACAAGCCGAAACAATTTTAGTAAAAAATGCCACCGTTTGGACGAATGAAAATACGGGCGTAGTTCAAAATGCTGATGTATTGATTCAGAATGGTAAGATTGCTCAATTTGGTAAAAATCTTTCGCCCGTTGGAGCAAAAGTAATTGACGGAACGGGTAAGCATTTGACCAACGGGATTTTTGATGAACATTCACATATTGCGTTGTTTTCTGTTAATGAAGGTTCTCAGTCGGTTACGGCGGAGGTCAGAATGGAGGATGTCATTAATTCGGAAGATGTAAATATCTATCGTCAGTTGGCTGGTGGCGTTACTTCTTCACAATTATTACACGGTTCGGCAAACTGTATTGGCGGTCAATCTGCCATTATTAAATTGAAGTGGGGCGAAGCTCCCGATGCCCTCAGAATACCTAATATGGACGGTTTTATCAAATTTGCCTTGGGCGAAAACGTAAAACAAGCCAACTGGGGAGACCGTGCCAGAGTGCGTTTTCCACAGACTCGTATGGGTGTGGAACAAATTATGATGGATGCCTTCGTGAGAGCAAAAGAATACGAAAAAGCCATGAAAAATGCTGGTGGATTACCAGTGAGACGTGATTTAGAGTTGGATGCTTTGGTAGAAATTTTGAATAAAAAACGTTTTATTACTTGCCACTCTTATGTTCAATCTGAGATTAATATGTTGATGAAAGTCGCTGATTCATTGGGCTTTAAAGTCAATACATTCACCCATATTTTGGAAGGATATAAAGTAGCTGACAAAATGAAAGCCCACGGAGCAAATGCTTCTACGTTCTCGGACTGGTGGGCGTATAAAATGGAGGTAAAAGAGGCGATTCCATTCAATGCAGCCCTAATGACGAAGGTTGGAGTGAATACTTCAATTAATTCTGATGATGCAGAAATGGCTCGCCGTCTAAATCAAGAAGCTGCAAAAACCGTTATGTACGGGGGCATGACCGAAGAAGAAGCCTGGAAAATGGTGACGCTAAATCCTGCTAAAATGATGCACTTAGACAATCGTTTGGGAAGTATCAAAGCGGGCAAAGATGCGGATGTTGTCCTTTGGAATAATAATCCTCTTTCGGTTTATGCAAAACCCGAAAAAGTAATCATTGACGGAGCTGTTTATTTTGATATTGAGAAAGATTTACAAATGCGTACCGAAATCAAAAAAGAACGTAATCGTCTGATTCAGAAAATGTTAGCTTCAAAATCGGGTGGAAATCCAACGACAAAACCAGAGGTTAAAAAGCCAAGACAATTTCACTGTGCTTCGGAAGGTGATATTTATTCGGAAGAGACGAACCATGAGCATAATGATTAATGAATTAAGATTGCCACCAAGTCACCAAGACACAAATTTTAAGATTTTGCAAGAAATTTGGTCAAAAAAACTTAGAGTCTTAGTGCCTTAGTGGCTAACAAAACATAAAAATGAAAAACATAAAATACATATATCTCCTTGTATTCCAATTAGTTACGAATACAATTTTTGCCCAAAACCAAGCCGCTGGTAGTCCACAAACGAAGGCGATTGCATTAGTGGGTGCAACCATTCATACTGCCAACGGGCAAGTGATTGAGAACGGCGTAATCGTTTTCAACAAAGGAATTATCACGGCAGTTGGTAATTCAGGAACGACTTACGACAAAGCCAATACTGAAACCATAGATTTAAAAGGAAAAAGTATTTATCCAGGACTTATTTCTCCTGCCAACGAATTGGGTTTGACAGAAATTGATGCCGTCCGTGCCACCAACGATATGGCAGAAGTTGGCGGAATCAATCCACACGTGAGGGCATTGATTGCCTACAATACTGATTCTGAGTTGATTCCAACGGTTAGAAGTAATGGCATTTTGATTACCCAAGCAACGCCACAGGGTGAAATTGTAGCGGGAACTTCATCCATTATGCAAATGGATGGTTGGAATTGGGAAGATGCTGCATTGAAAAAAGACGATGGCATTCACATTAATTGGGTCGGATATTTCAAACGAGATTTTGACTTTACAAATTTCTCGGTAACGACTAAGAAGAATGATAAAAGAGACGAAGTTTTGAGAGAAGTTGATAAAACTTTCAACGATGCTATTGCCTATTCTCAATCAAAACCTTCTGTAACAAACGTAAAAATGGAAGCAATGAGAGGACTTTTTGATGGTTCAAAAATTCTATACATCACGGCAGATTATGGAAAAGAAATCATTGAGGCAGTGCAATTTGCGAAGTCAAAAGGTGTGAAGAAAATTGTAATTATTGGAGGTGAAGAATCATTATTAGCGGCTGATTTTTTGAAGGAAAATAACGTTCCAGTAATCGTAAATACCACTCATCGTCTGCCAAATTCAGCCGATGACGATACGGATATTGCCTACAAATTACCGCAATTATTAGCTCAAAAGGGTGTTTTGGTAGGTTTGGCTTACATCGGACTCAATTGGAGAACTCGTAATTTGCCTTTCTTGGCGGGTACAGTTGCAGGGCACGGCATGGATAAAGAAGATGCCTTGAAATTGATAACTGCCAATAACGCCAAAATCTTAGGAATTGACAAAATGGTGGGTACTTTGGAAGTCGGAAAACACGCAACTTTAATCGTTTCGGCGGGCGATGTTTTGGACATGAGAACTGCCAAAGTAGAACACGCTTTCATTCAAGGTCGTAAGGTTGATTTAGATGATAAACAAAAAAGATTATATCGTAAATATTCTGAGAAGTATGGGACGAAATAAAATTAGGGGTTAGGATTTAGGGATTAGGTGTTAGAAATCAACTCGTTGATTTGAACCTTTCCAGCAATTTTACCTTTTTTAAGGTGCAGGTTTATACTTGCACCTTTTTCATTAAAATAGAAACAATATGACCATCCGATTAGCCACTCAATCCGACCACGAAGCCATCTGGCAAATTATCAGTAAAGTAATTTCAACGGGCGATACCTACGTTTTTGCTCCTAATTCTTCCAAAGAAAAAATGCTAACTTATTGGTTTTCAAGTGATAAACGAACTTACATTGCAGAAGAAAATAATGAAATTTTAGGAACATTTTATCTAAAAGAAAATCAAATGGATTTAGGTTCGCATATCGTAAATGCAGGCTATATGGTTTCTGAAAATGCCCGTGGAAAAGGTTTAGGACAAGCAATGGCAAAATTTTCTATGGAAGAAGCACGTAAATTAGGCTTTCGAGGAATGCAATTTAATTTAGTAGTCAAAACCAACGAAAACGCTGTGAAATTATGGTTAAAATTAGGTTTTGAAATTATTGGAGAAATTCCCGAAGCCTACAAACATTCTCAGTTTGGATATGTTAATGCTTATATCATGTATCAAAAACTGTGAAAGAAAATCCCATAAATATTGTATGGTTTAAGCGTGATTTACGCCTCCGTGACCACGCTCCCCTACACGATGCCCTTGAAGAGGGTTTGCCCATCATGTTGCTCTACGTTTTTGAACCTTCCGTTTGGAACGACCCTCATTATTCAGCCCGTCATTGGCGATTTGTTAATGAATCTTTGGTTGATTTGAATAAGCAATTAGTAGCACTTTGTCCATCTAAAAATCCTCCACAATTCACCATTTTGTACGGTGAAATGACTGATATTATTCTACAAATTCACCAACAAATCGGTATCAATAAAATTTTTTCTCACGAAGAAACAGGCATAAAAGTAACCTATGACCGTGACAAAATATTATCCCAATTTGTTAGAGATAATCAAATACAATGTCCTGAATACCAGACTAATGGCATCATCAGAGGGAAACCCAATCGGACAGACTGGATGAAGGATTGGCACGTTTTTATGTCAAAACCAACGGTAAATATATCGTTTGATTTATTACAAAAAATAGTTATTTCGAATAAAAATCTAAATGATTTTTTTAATTCAAAAGAAGGTTTTAAACAAGACCTTTTCGCAGATGAAACTCCCCCTTCGGGGGGTGGGGGGCAATTCCAAAAAGGCGGTGAAGTTTTAGCCTACAAATACATGAAAAATTTTATGGAAGAAAGAGCCATAAATTATTCAAAATTTATCTCAAAACCACTCGAAAGTAGGAAAGGATGCAGTCGCCTTTCTCCTTACATTGCTTGGGGGAATTTGTCTATCCGTCAGGTTTATCAGACATCACTCGAAGCCGCCAAAAAGAAACCATCATTCAGTCGTCCATTGGCAAATTTTGGATCGAGATTACGCTGGCACTGTCATTTTATTCAAAAATTTGAGAATGAAGATTCAATGGAGTTTGAGAATGTCAATCGGGGCTATGATTCTATGCAACTATCTGACAATCAGGCACATTTAGAAGCATGGAAAACAGGTACAACGGGTTATCCGCTCGTGGATGCGTGCATGAGATGCTTGCAAAATACAGGTTATATGAACTTCCGAATGCGAGCCATGACGGTATCGTTTTTGACGCATCATTTAATGCACCATTGGAAGGATGGGGCTACGCATTTAGCCCAACTTTTTTTAGATTTTGAACCAGGGATTCACTTCCCACAATTTCAAATGCAAGCGGGTGTAACGGGTATCAATACCGTCAGAATTTATAATCCCGTGAAGCAGTCCCAAGAACATGACCCACAAGGCGTTTTTATTAAATTATGGATTCCAGAATTACGAGATTGTCCAGAGGCATTTATTCATGAGCCTTGGAAAATGACCTTGATGGAACAAGAATTATACAATTTTAGATTGGGAGATGGAAGCTACCCTTATCCCATTATAGACTTCGAAACCAATACAAAATTAGCCAAAGATCGTATTTGGGGACATCGAAAAACGATGGAAGTTAAGGATGGGAAAGAGCGAATTTTGAAGAGATTGGTTATTCCGAGAAAAAAATCATCGTAAAAAATATTGTTTGGTCTAAATAGTATGGTACTATTTTATTTTTAAAAGATAAAATAGTATTATTTGTTGATATTTGTTAAAACTTAACAAAATCAAATGAAAAAAATAGCCATCCTGACCGTTTTATCCCTCGGAATATGCCTTAATGCCATTTCCCAACAAGTTATTCAACTATACGAAGGTAAACCCAAAGGCTCCGAAAATTGGACTTGGACTGAGCAAATTAGTCTCAAAAATATGTTCAATACGGAATTGGTTTATAACGTAACTCAACCCACGATTACCGCTTTTTTACCTCCCAAAGACATCGCCACGGGTACGGCAGTCATCATTGCCCCAGGTGGTGCATTTCATACGTTAAGCATCAATAGCGAAGGAATTGACGTAGCTAAGTGGCTCAATACTAAGGGAGTAGCTGCATTTGTGCTGAAATACCGAGTAGTTCACAGCATCACGGACGACCCCGTAAAAGAATTAATGGGCAAAATGGCTGATTTCAAAAAATTAGATGAAGAAAATGCTCCCGTTGTTCCTTTGGCAATGGCGGATGGTTTGGCTGCCATGCGATACGTCCGTAGCAACGCAAAGGAGATGGATATTGACCCTACAAAAATCGGATTCATGGGTTTCTCAGCGGGTGGAACTGTTACGATGTCAGTCGTATATAATGCTACGGATGAAAATCGTCCTAATTTTATGGCTCCCATTTATGCTTATGGAACTGCCATTATTGGCTCAACAATTCCAAGTGTAAAAACTCCCATTTTTGTAGCTGTTGCAGGAGACGACCAGTTGGGTTTGATGCCTCATAGCATTGATATTTACAAAAAATGGTTCGAGGCAAAACAACCCGCCGAATTACATATTTTTGAAAAAGGTGGACACGGTTTTGGAATGCGTAAACAGAATGTTCCAACTGATAAATGGTACGAAAGATTCGGAGAATGGCTAAAATTACAAGGTTATTTAAAGAAATTATACCCCAATAAATACGAAAAACAATTTGGCGAAGATGCCACCGCTCAATACCAAATCAGCGAATGGGAGCGAATGAAGAGCGATTTTGGATATTTGGCAAAATATAAAGAGGCAAACAAAAAAGTAGCTCCGCCCAAAGCCAATGAAAATCGGGTAGTCTTTTTGGGCAATTCAATCACCGAAGGATGGGTTAGTGCGGATTCCACTTTTTTCAACAAAAATAACTTTATCGGACGAGGTATTAGTGGACAAACTTCCGTACAGACACTTCTCCGTTTTAGACAAGATGTAATTTCATTAAACCCAAAGGCGGTTGTGATTCATATTGGGACAAACGATGTTGCCGAAAATACAGGACCTTATAATGAGGATTTTACTTTTGGTAACATTCAATCAATGGTCGAAATCGCCCAAGCCAATAAAGTGAAAGTTATTCTGGCATCTATTCTTCCCGCCACCAATTTTGAATGGCGGCGTTCCCTCGGCAATCGTTCTGATATGATTGTTGCCTTGAATAATCGGATAAAAACCTTCGCAATCACCAACAAAATCCCTTATATTGATTATCATTCAGCCATGAAAAATGAGCAAAATGGAATGAATCCAGAGCTATCACTTGATGGCGTGCATCCTACTTTGAAAGGCTTTAAAATTATGGAAGAAATGGCGGAGAAAGTGATTATGTCGGTTTTGAGGTGATTTTACGTGTAGAAAAGTGTCAAATCTTAAATATTTATGTGTGGCAATTTCTATTTTTATATCTAATTTAGTTACTGATTCTGTAAATGTTCCTTTGTAAATATGGTCTGTATGGCACCGAAATAGCTTGATAGCCTCTATTCAACTTTTTCAGCCTGTTCTTTACCACATTAAAAAACAACTTGAAAAGGCATTTTAGAAACTATTAAGCTATTTTGTAAACATACGAGTTTTTTGAACCAATAAATTTGCTCCATTTTCAGAGGCAATTTCTAAAACACTTGTTTCACACAAAGCATCTATTCTACACATTTGATCTTTATCTGAAATTATTTTTCCTAATATG
>JAYUOX010000222.1:0-4234 GCA_043760595.1 Cytophagales bacterium | reverse complement strand
AGTTCAGCAATTGGCAAGTCAATTATCAACCCTACAAAACGACCAACGTTATGTACTCCAAACGGGGGATTTACTTGACCTTGAAAACCATTTTGCAATGGAGGAAATGGGTTTGGTGGAGAAGAAGCGGGTTTTGGAGGTAGAGCAAAATGTATAAAGATTTTATGTTTGCATAGACAGTTTCCGTTGGGGCAACTTTTTTGCCACTACTTTCAAATCCTGAATGGCTTGCAACTGTTCGTGTTGCACAACAGCCTTAAATTTGATGGAAGTATTCAATTTCAGAACCAAATTATTGCTGTACTTCTCCCCCATTTTCAAATCTTCGTTAAAATCTTTTTGAATGGGTCGCATGATTTCTGCCACGCCTTGCAAGCCTTTTTGATTAATCACAAAAGCCTCCACTCGTTTCATATTATTGAAACTGTTTTGCATCATCACTTCTACTTGGGCATCTTTAAAAAAAGTTAATTCAGATTTTTTCTCGGTTGGTCCTTTAAAATTATCAATGGATTTCACCAAATCTGTACCTAATTTTGCCATCGTTTTACTATCTGCCTCGGGCAATTCAATCTTTACTCTTACCGCCCTTTCCTCCGATAAAAGACTCGCTTCAACCTTCATTTTTGATTTGGAGTCTTTACTTATGGCTGAAAAATCAATACTGCCCATAAGATTAATATTCATTCTTTGTCCAGCGGGGTCTTTGTCATTGGCTAATAACAATTGCTTTGGTTGATATTTGTCCGTAAGATGCTGAATATGAACCATTTGCTCCTTGGAAGGAAGCCCCGCCGTGGAGATATAAAGTCGTGATTCACCCGTTACGGGTGGATAAAGTTGGTGAAAAGACGACAAGTCAATGTCTGATTCAAAAACGATTAATCTATCTACATTTTTGGGAAGTGGCGTTATTTTCTTGGCATCAAACACTTCATTGGGTTTAAGTTTTATTAAGCTACCTTTTGGAATTTTCTCGCCATTTTCTTCTGTTAATAATTCCTTTGTTACGCCAAATTCAACGACATTCGTTAAAAATAAACCCTCCCCAATTTGTCCTTTGGCATTTTTTCTAAAACCTACGTTGCGATTCGTCACATTATTGATTTCACCTTCTCGGTCAAATAACGGGGCAGCAATGTTGGCATAACTCACTTTGGATTCTTTGTTGTAATGATGGGAATTTTTATATCGGTCCACCATTTCAGGAGAATTGATGGTTGCCTTTAAAAGTCCCCTTGATTCCAAATAACCATAATCGGTTAATTCGTGCAGTCCATTTCTGAGTTCTTTTCTTAATTTCAAGATTTCATCCTCCGTTATTTTCTTAAAATCAAAATTATTGGGCTTGTTTTCAACTTTGACGATTTCGGTATTTTTTCTAATCAACAATCCCCCTTCATTGTATTGTTGTAGCAAAAGTGCCGCTTCGTAGAAATTATTTAAACGATTTGTATTCATGGCAAAAGCGATAATATCACCTCCTTCCCGTTTATCGAAGACGTTGAAATAATTGGGAATTCCCGTTTTTTCGTGCTTATACACCACGTACTTTTCCGTACCATCTCCATTTTCTAAAAATGCGTAACGAGCGGTTGATTTCTTGGCATTAATTTCGAGACCGTTGTAATCTTGGGCGAAGGAAATAAAATCCACTTCTGCCTTAATTTTCTCCTTGTCAATCAGCCCAATACGGTTTTGTCGTTCCAAGAAAACGGCTTTGGTAGAAATTAAATCCGTTGCCTTTTTGTCTTCTCCCAAGCGAATGGAAAGCGTGTCGGTATTTGATTTATTGAAAGCTCCCCAATTGTTTTGTACTTCTTTGGGGAGAACTGATTTCTCAAAAAATAGAATATCCAAAGCCATTTTATTCTGAGCTTTTGCTTCCGATTTTTGAGCATCGTTGAAACTTTTATAACCCTTTACGGGCGTTTCAGTGGGGATAATGACCCCTTGATAGCTTAGACTCTTAGCCAAAACCATCTCTTTCTTTTCACCATTTTTCATAGAAGCAACTTCGTTTAGTTTCTTTAATTCTTCCGTAATGTATTCGCCACCGTTTGATAAATCAATGGCTCTTCGATTGGCAAAATGATTTTCTAAGGAGATGAGAGGAAGGCTCATTTCAGCATCTTTGGTTAAGATGTTTCCCTTCTGGATTTGCTGAAAAACCTTTTCCGTCTTCACACCCGCTATGTGATACGTAACCTCCGTGGCACTTTGCCCACGACCAAAATTCATTTGTCCCACTTTCATTTGTTCCGCTAATTTTTCTAATCCCAAAGCGGTTGCTCCACGGCTGATGAAAAAGTTAGTGGTGGTTTCTTCAAACTTCTTACGATTAGCCAGTTCTGGATTAATTAACAATTCCAACCCCCTTGAAATTTTCGCATAATTCAAATACAGTTCCGATGCCTGAGAACCTACCACTGCAAAACTTACCCCCGAATTTTGGAGTACCGCCAAGTATCTTTCTTGCTCTTTCGTAATCATTTTATTCGTTCATAATAATATATACTAAGTGAAATTAATTTATATTATTTATCAATTTTGATAAAATAGTTTAGCTTATTTTGAAATGCAGGTTTGGTGAAGTTTTAAGACTGTTTTATCCTTACTAAATAGAAAATATTTAGATTGAACTGAATAGCTGTCAAAGACCGTGTAAACTTTTGAGAACCTCAACCAATAGTATGACAACACAAGTTTACACCGTCTTTGACGAGATTTTTTTATCATTGCCTTTACCCATTTTGAAAGAAAATGGGCAAAAGCAAACAACTGAATAGGAAATAAGTACCAATAAACGGATTGAATATTGCCTTGCTGTGCCACCGCTTCAACCCGTTTATTCAGGTACTTAGGTTTATCTTACTAAATAGAAAGAGTTTATTTTGTAGGGTTTACCAAAGGGATTTAAAGTTTTAACTAACTGGTAATCAACGATTTAACTTTTTTTATGCTTGTTAAAATTACCTATTATGCGTATCTTTATATCGTAATTAATTCAAAAAACAATTTATAAAATTTAATAAAATGGCACATGAAATTGACACTCAAAAAGGATTTGCGGGATTTGCTTCTTTCAAACAAACCGCATGGCACGGCTTAGGAACAATTTTAGAGGAACGCATGAGTATTGCGGACGCTCTTAAATTTGGAGGATTGGATTTTGAGGTACAGAAATCTCCCAACGTCCACCGTTTTCCAGATGCAACGGAACAGGTAAGTAAAGATTCATTTTTCACTTATCGAACGGACACAAATTGTGTTTTAGGGGATAAATTAGGCAAAGGCTACACCGTTATGCAGAATAATATTGCCCTTGATTTGGTGGATGAATTGGTAAGTAAACAATCTATGACGATTGAAACCGTAGGCTCTTTGTGTGATGGGGCAAAAGTGTTTGTAACCCTCAAAAATGAAACCCCGATTGATTTAGGGAGCAATGATATTACGGAACAGTATTTAGTTTTACTGAACGGACACGACGGAAATACGGCTATCTCTGCCTATTTTACGAATGTCAGAGTAGTTTGTCAGAATACGTTAAACGCCTCATTAGGATTGTCGAGAAATAAACATACCGTGAGACATACCGTTACGGCAAAAGACCGCTTGACGGAAGCCTTGATAATTATGGGTGTAATGCAACGTAATACTGATTTGGATAAACAAGCCTACCAAAAGATGAAAGCCCAGCGATTTACGGATAAAATGTTCTCCCATTATTTGGGCAATATTTTCTTTACGCCCCTTGAAATGGCAGAATTCAAGAAGGGAGAATCCAGTATTTCAACAAGAAAGAAAAATGTAATTTCCGAGGTGGTGAATTTTGCACATACTGGAATTGGGCAGGACTTAGCGGGGGAAGGTTCGGCATTTTGGGCGTACAATGCCATTACAGGGTATTTCTCTAATCAAAAGACTTATAAAGATTCTGAACTAAGAATGGATAATCTTTTGTGGGGAACGGATGCGAGCGTGATGAACCGAGCCGCAGAATTGGCTTTAATGCCCGAAAAGATTGTTAATCTTGACAGGAATTTTGTTTCAAGTTTAATTTTAAATTGAGTAACGTATAACTCAATACGTTAGGTTTTTTATTCAACATAATTATTCAAATCCAAGCCATTTTTAGGCTTATAAATCAAGTAAATATCATGGAAAATGTATTAATCATGGAGGGAATTATTGGTAAAATTGAAACCAAACCCTTCAAATCTACCTCAGT
>JAYUOX010000221.1:0-4235 GCA_043760595.1 Cytophagales bacterium | reverse complement strand
TGGTTCACCAGGTCTTCGCCCAACGCAGGTACCAAATAGAGGTTTAACGTGGGAAGAAACAGCTCAATTAGATGTTGGATTTAGTTCAACTTTCTTTAAAAACAAGATTAACTTGTCGGTCAGTTATTTTGATAAAATTACATCAGGCGTTTTGTTGAACGTGCCATTTCCATTTACTACTGGTTTTGCAAGTGCTTCCAAGAATGTTGGTAAAATGCAAAATAGCGGTGTTGAATTTGACTTCAACGCTAATATTTTTGATCAAGGTAATTTCAAATGGAGTTTAGGGTTCAATGCAACATATTTGAAAAATAAAGTATTAGAATTACCCGAAGCGTCAGTTGACCCAGACGGTAACAGATTTGTTGCTGGTTCTGCTGCACAGCGAGCAGTTGTTGGAAGATCATTAAATGAGTTCTTTTTAGTTGAAGCTATCGGTGTTAATCCAACATCAGGAGATTTGGAATGGAGAACAAAAGAAGGAAATGCTACCACTACTTATTCGGCAAATAATAGAATATTCGCAGGTTCAGCCATTCCTGAGTGGACGGGAGGAATTAACACTAATATGTCATATAAAGGCATTGACATAAGTGCTCAATTCAGTTATTCTTACGGCAACAAAGTATTAATTGACGGTTTGCGTTTCACTGATAATATGAGTGCAACCGCAGGCTTTAATAAATCAACTGATATATTAAACTACTGGAAAAACCCAGGGGATATGGCTTTTGCACCAAAATTATCAAGTACAACTGCTCCACTGTTTAATCAGCCCTCAACGCTACAATTACAAAACGGTTCGTTTATGCGTCTTCGGAATTTATCAGTTGGATATACAGTTCCTGCTAAATTAATGGGGAAACAAAAAGTTGTAAGAAGTTTACGAATCTATGCAATGGGGCAGAATTTATGGTTATTGAAAGCTAAAAATTTCAGAGGTCCAGATCCAGAAGTTTCAGCCAACGGTCCTGACAACCAAATTATTGGAGAGTCGTTCTTTGCTCTACCACAAGCCAAAACCATTACTTTTGGATTAAACCTTGGATTCTAATTTTTTTAAACAACAAACGATTATTACAATGAAAAATATAAAAATAGCAATATTATCAGCATTAGTATTGGTTGGTTCAAGTTGTTCGGATAGACTCGAACTTCTGCCTGAACAATCATTGGCTGGTTCACAAGCATTTTCGAATGCTGCCAATGCCGAAGCCACGCTTAGAGGAGTGTATTCTCAAAGTCAATTATTAGAGGTATTTGGTGCTGGTCCCCAAATTATATTTGATTACCAAGCAGACAATACCGACTTTGTGGGTTCGTTTCCCACTTTGCAAGATATCAACGGTTACGTGACTACCTCACCCAATGCTACAATTCAGGTGTATTGGCAAATACATTACAGGGTTATTAATGCAGCTAATTCAGTAATAGAGAGTGTTCCAGCAATTAAAGATCCCGCACTTACAGCCGATATTTCAAAGAGATTGGTGGCAGAGGCTAAATTCTTGAGAGCCATAACGCATTTTAATTTATTGCATATGTTTGGACAGCCTTTTCAAGTCCAAAATGGTGGTACGCCTGGCGTGCCATTATTATTGAAAAGTTTTACGGGTACAATCGAATTCCCTGTCAGAGCAACTGTGGCAGAATGTTACGCTCAAATTGTCAAAGATTTGAACGAAGCGTTGCCAGATTTGCCAGCCGCTTCAACTCCTGCTTCAAGAGGAAGAGCAACAAAAGGAGCCGCCGCAGGGTATCTTTCAAGAGTTCATCTTTATAAAGGTGAATTCCAACAAGCGGCCGATTTTGCTAATCAAGTTGTTAGTGCAACGACTGTTTATAGCGTAGCAGCAAACTATTCTTTCTACGGAGCTACGCCAACTGCCGAACACGTTTTTGTGATTGTTAATAGTGCTACTGACAATGGGCGTACTGGTTCGGGTGGTTGGGCATCGTATCACAGACCAGCCGCAAATGGTGGTCGTGGTGATTGTGCAATGGCACCAAGTTTAGAGACTTCGTTTTTAACGCAACCAACTGACAAAAGATATGTTGAATTGAGCGTAATTGGTACTGCGGCTGATACCCAAAGAAAAAGAATGAGCCTTAAATTTCCTGATGCAGCCAACAACACTGATTTAGCTCCATTGATGCGTACATCAGAAATTTATCTTAACCGTGCTGAGGCTTTGGCTGAACTTAATGGAATTAATCCTGAGTCTTTGACTTTGGTTAATGGTATTCGTACACGGGCGGGACTTCCTGTTTGGACAGCAACCACTTTCACTACGAAAGCGGCGTTTATTACGGCAATTTTGGAAGAAAGAAGAAAAGAGTTGTGTTTTGAAGGACACCGTAGAATGGATCTTTTAAGAAAAGGTTTGCCTTTGCGTACCACTGGACCAACAGCATCTTTAGCTATTTTCGGAGGACCTAAGACAGTATTGCCTTTGCCACAAAGAGAGTTAGACTTGAATAAGGGTCTTGTTCAAAATGCGTCATATTAACAATACTTATTCAGTAAATAATGCGAAGAGCCTTCTTGAAATTCAAGAAGGCTCTTATTTTGTTAAAAATAGAGTAAATTAATTAAGAGCAATTCTATAACCAACTCTACGATAATTTTCGCTGGCTTTTAATGAACTGCCATCTTCTAATTTTAATACTACCAAAGCAAAACGTCCTGCAACAGGAGTTACTTGCTGAATGTTAAAACGATAAACGGCAAAACTGGTGTCAGCTTTCATGACTACTTTTCCCCCATTTAATGAAAAGTGTGTTCCTTCAACCGCACGAATGGTTGTGGCATTCAAAAACTTAGAAATGGCAGTATCAACCGTTACAGTCATTTCTTGGGGAGTTTTCAGTTGAGTACCCACTAAATTTACTTGTAATGGTAAAGTGCCAATACTGCGAGTGGTGGCAATAATTGGATAAATTGCTCCTGCCGCAGGGGCTGTTCTGACCGCACTTTCAAACTCAACTAATCCTGGTTTATCAAATCGTATTGACATATCTTCAAAGCATGAAGATAAGAGTGTCATTATGCCTAAAAAGGCGAATGAGATTATATATTTTTTATTCATTTTAAATCAATTTAATCAGTGATAAATATTATTAATATCCTGAATTTTGTACAAGATTCTTGTTAGCAATAATTTCAGCGTTTGGGAGTGCAGCAATCGTGCGTGTATCGCCATAAACTACGTTTCCAGTTGATTTAATTACATCCCTACCCCAACGCTTTAAATCAAACCAACGGTGTCCTTCAAAGGCTAATTCCAATCTTCTTTGAGTTTCCATTTCTGTCAAAATAGTTGCTTTGGTGGATGCCGTAGAAGGGACTAAACCCGCTCTAACTCTTATTAGGTTTATATCCGCCAAGGCACTCACTAAATTTGGGGTTGGCAAGTTTGCATTAGCCTCAGCACGAATCAAATATAATTCTGATACTCTAATTACAGGAATATTATCCATGTAAACGGTTCCTGATTTACCTAAAAATTTTGTACATTCAGTAACAACCGCACTACTACGGTTTAAGCCTTCTTGATATAAACCTTTACGAACATCGGTTGCCACATTAAGTGCTAAGAATGCAACAGTAGGTACAACCGCTCCTTGTCCATTTGCCACAGGCAGAGGATTTGGACGACTTGCTGCCAAAGCGGATGCTTGTGAAACCGATTGAATCGTTGTGTAAGCTGATTGTAAGGCATCATTGACCCCTAACGATTCTTGACGAGTTTGAAAAAGCACTTCAAAAATTGATTCTGGGTTACTATTTGAACGCCAAGCCGCTACGTATTCGTTATTTCCAACAAATCTTCCAACCCCTCCTGCCAAAGCATCATTTGAGTATTTAATAGCATTCTCATAATCTTGGTTATACAAAGCGACTCTGGCAAAAAGAGCATTTGCAGCGGCTTTGGTTGCTTTATTTGGACCACCTGCAACGGGGGTTTTTGCCACAGCATCAGTTAAATCCTTGTAAATTTGCTTATAGACATCTTCAACCGAAGCACGAACGGGAAATGTAATCTCAGAAAGACTATTAACGCCATCTAACAAAAGTGGAACGCCTCCCTTGTTTGTCAAAGCGACAATAACCTTTGGTTCATAAGCATACACTCTTGAAAGGTTGAAATATAGTAATGCTCTCAAAAACTTCATTTCACCTTCGATACCATCCTTCTGAACTTGCGTAAAATCACTGTTTGGTAGAGCCTTCA
>JAYUOX010000220.1:0-4236 GCA_043760595.1 Cytophagales bacterium | reverse complement strand
GCACCGCAACAAAGTCCTTTGGTTTTGCAACGTTTCATTTCCACTAAATCAGCGTCCAATGCTTCCAAAACGGCTCTTGGTGCTTCGTAAATATCATTGGCACGTCCTAAATAACATGAGTCGTGGAAAGTAATCTTTCTACCCTTGAATTCTCCGCCACCCGCTAATTTCACCCTTCCTGCGTTGATTAGTTCTTGCAAAAAAGTAGAGTGATGAATAACATCGTAGTTTCCGCCCAATGCTGGATATTCGTTTTTCAAGGTATTAAAACAATGTGGACAAGCCGTTACGATTTTCTTAACGCCGTAACCATCAAGCACTTGGATATTCATGGTGGCTTGCATTTGGAACAGAAATTCATTTCCTGCCCTACGTGCGGGGTCACCCGTGCAGGATTCTTCCGTACCGAGAACGGCAAATTTTATGCCTACGTGGTTCAAGATTTTACAAAAAGCAATGGTTACTTTTTTGTAACGGTCATCAAACGAACCTGCACAACCCACCCAAAAAAGCACTTCGGGCGTTTCCCCAGAAGCCATCATTTCTGCCATTGTAGGCACTTTATATTCTATTTCTTGTATCATTATAATCGGTTATTTATGGTCATTTTATATTTTACTTTAGGTATTATCACACACTGTTTGAGTCATTTTAGGCATATTTAATTTTCGGAATTATTAAGATTAAATCGCAGAACCGTTTTTATACCTTGCCTTACCCTTCCCAAGGGTTTTGAACCCTTGGGAAGGGTACTGCGACTTAAAATTTATAATTTCGTTAATTTTTAACAGTTTTACTTCTTCATTACTCTTATGAGAATCACCAAAATCACTTCCCACTCTCCTTCTCAATCTTCACTTTCTTTTCCACAAAGGTAGGAGCAATCGGTTTTAGCCAGTACGTATATTCGTAATTTTTATAATTTAGACGGTATTTTTCAAGCGGTAAATGTCCCCACGAGTCAATTCCTGCAACACCTGTCTGTTGCAAATCAACGTTAAGGTAAATTTCTTCTCTACCAATCAAATCACCTGAGTGAAATTGAGCTTTGTCTTCGGCAGGGTCGAGGTCTTCTTGGGAATGATTTAGGGCATTAACATTCAGATAATCAGCATCTTGCACAATCATCAAGCCTCGTCCTTTTGTGTTTATCAAACTCGCCCAACGCACATCTGCCTTGTTTCCTGACTCTTGCGGACGGATATATGGATGATATTGGTCTTCTACTTTCCCTTCGTATTGCCCCACGGTTGCCCCCGTTTTTCTATCCCAATAACTCTCTTGTGGTCCACGTCCGTACCATTTTAAACTGTTAAATTCCTTTGGCAAAACCATCTGATTGCCAAAACGCATCATCATTGGGTATGAACCTTTCAAGGCATCAAATTTATTCTTAATCTTGATGTTTCCTTCTCCGTCCACATCATACGTAGTCGTATAAAGAGCATCACCGTTGAGCATTTTTTTGGTAAAAATAATCTGCGGATTGCCACTGATTACTGACACTTTAGTATCTGAGATAGGCTCAATTTTACCCGTTTTAAACCAGATTCTTGATTTTTTTTGCGTACTCGAACCATAGTCGTTATCATTTGCCGCCCGCCAAAAATCAGGCATTGGTCCTTTTTTGATTAGAGAAATTCCCTGTTTTACGAAAGAACTAATCGTTCCTATTTCTTTGTCAAAAACAATCGTGAAATCTACTCCTGTAACCGTGATTTTTGCTCCAGCTTCGCTTATGGTTGGGTTTTTTGTAGTAATTAAAACAGGGGCAGGGCGTTTGATTACGTTCAGAGGAAACTGCTCGTAAGCCATTTCTGAATTGGCTGGTAGTAATGGTTCTTTGTTTTTTAATTTGATAGAAACATTCAGGAAATACTCTTTGCCAGCTTTCAGATTAGCTTTTGGCGAAATCGTGAAGATTTTTGCCTTCCCCGCCGCAACCCCCGTGAGGTCTTCAATTTTACCTTTTTCTATTTCAATGCCTTCTTCCAACATCGACCAGTTTAAGGAATAATTGTCTAAATTACGGAATGAGTACGTATTTTTCACCTCCACCTGATTCAGTCCTACGCTCTCTAATTTGATGTATTGATAAACCTTTTTGACCTCCAAAGCGTGCGGATGTAATTGTCGTTCAGGATTTACGAGTCCATTACACAAAAAGTTTTTATCGGAATTAATATCCTTCGCACCCCAATCGCCACCGTAGCCGTAAACTTTTTTACCTGCTTTTTCGATAATTACGCCTTGATCAACCCAATCCCAAATGAAACCCCCTTGCAGATTTGGATATTTCTCGATAACATCCCAATATTCTTTGAAATTACCCACTGAATTTCCCATCGCATGAGCGTACTCACACATGATGTAAGGACGGTCTTTGTGGGTTTGGGCGTATTTTTCTACTTGCTCAATCTCTGGGTACATCGGGCAAACGATGTCAGTATTCCATTCTAATTCAGCCCGTTCGTATTGAATTGGGCGAGTGGGATCTGCTTGCTTCAACCATGTGTAGGTATTATAAAAATTCCAACCGTTTCCCGCCTCGTTGCCCAACGACCAAATGATAATGGAAGGATGATTTTTATCTCGCTCAAACATTCTTTGCGTTCGTGCCATGTGTGACTTTAAAAACACAGGATTATTTCCCAACGTTTGCAACAAACCGTAGCCCATTTCGTGGGATTCGATGTTTGGTTCGTCCACCACGTACAATCCATATTCATCACAAAGCTCATACCAACGAGGGTGATTTGGATAATGAGAAGTTCGTACTGCGTTGATATTCAGCGATTTCATTACTTGAATGTCTTGCACCATTCGCTCCTCCGAAATAACGTGAATCGTTACGGGGTCGTGTTCGTGACGATTTACGCCTTTGATGTAAATGGCTTTCCCGTTTACTAATAATTGTCCATTTTTAATCTCAGAAGTACGAAAACCAATTTTACGTTTAATTACTTCCAAAACTCGCCCGTCTTTATCCGTCATAGTCAAAACCAAAGAGTACAAGTTTGGAATTTCTGCCGACCACTGATTTACGTTTTGAATCTCTCCCTTTAAGCTAAATTTCTGTTTTCCAGTGCCCGGTACATTCTCAGGTTTTAAAGTTTGAACACTAAAAACATTAGTATTGTTGGCATCCAGAATTTCTGCCGAAACGTTTACTGGTGTATCATAATAAGAATGATTTTGGATTTCAGCATCTAAGGTAAAAAGTCCGTTTTTGTAATTATTATCCAAAACAGAAACTACCTTAAAATCCCGCAAATCTAATTTTGGGGTAGCATATAAATACACATCACGCTCAATTCCTGAGATTCGCCACATATCTTGACATTCCAAATATGTGCCATCCGACCAACGATATACTTCCAAAGCAATCACGTTTTCACCCGCATGAACGTATTGCGTGAGATTAAACTCAGATTCTAATTTTGAGTCTTCGCCATAACCTACTTTCTGACCATTTACGTAGATATAAAAAGCTGATTTTACCGCTCCCAAGTTAATAAAAACCTCCTTTCCAGTCCAATCAGTAGGCAAAGTAAACTTTTTACGATACGAACCAACGGGATTTTCCTCGGGGATTGGAGGGGGCGTATTATTCAAAATTTTACTACCATACGTTGCTCCCCAGTCATCCGAAGATTTAAAACGGAGGTCAAATTCGTAGGGAATATTGACGTAAATGGGCGTTCCGTACCCCGCAAATTCCCAGTTGGAAGGCACTTTGAAATTGTCCCAACGAGTGTCGTCGAAGTTTTCTTCGTAGAAATTGGCAGGTTTCAAGGCAGGTTTTGATACCCACTTAAATTTCCAAGTTCCATTTAATGAGAAGAAATTTTTGGAAGAAGATTTATTACCAGCCATTGCCAAATCCCGATTTTCAAAGGCAAAAGCACTCGCACGGGCGGGAAGACGGTTTACTTCGGTAATGTATGGGTCAAGCCATTCGGGCTTTTGGGGTGTGGTTTGATTTTGTGATAAAGCTGCGAAACTAACCAAGCTGACAGCGAAACAAGATGCTATTTTTTTATACATAAATTAAGTTAGGAATGTGTTTAATGCCTTGAAAATCAAAGAAGTGCAAGTTAAAGAATATTTATTAAAAACGTATTTTAAGGAGTTTAGTTTAGGCTGTACAAACTTCGGATAAAAATTCCCCCAGTTTTTGAGGATTTTCAAGTTGTTTTCACCTTTTGTTTTGTTTGTTTTAGATCTTTTATTTTG
>JAYUOX010000219.1:0-4242 GCA_043760595.1 Cytophagales bacterium | reverse complement strand
CCATTTCTACTACTTTCATCTTACAGAACGTCAGGTGCAATGCTTCTTTCAGTCGGTTTTATTTTCCTGATTTCTTATGAAATAATAAATGGTTTTTTGATTATAACAACCTCCACAAAAGGCACAAAACAATTACTTAACTTCTTGATTATCAGTTTTATATATTTAGCAAACGTTCTGTTAATTTTCTTGTATAATAACAAAACGATTGACTGGAACATGATTTATTTAAGTCCGTTTTTATTGTTAATTATCTCCATAATTTTAGGAATCTGGGGTTTCAAACAACGAAGAAATTTGAGCGTTGAAGTGATGGATTTTGAAGAATCAGGAGCATTTATATACGTGGGTTTAGGCATCATTACCCTCGCAACTTGTGGACTTGCCTTCGCCACTGGAAACGACCCAATGGTTGAGGTTTTTGAGGATGCCGTGACCTACTCGCATTTGGTAATGGGCATTATGTTTTTGGCGTATGTAATTTTAAATTTTTCAAGCCTTTTTCGGGATGGATTAGAGGTTTATAAAGTTGTTTTCAAGCCTTTTCGTTACCCAATTTGGATGTTCAGAATTATGGCTTTAATTATGGTTGGAGGTTTGTTATTATTCATTGATTTTTTTCCAACAAGACAGTTTTCAGCCGCAAGTTATAATGCTTTGGGTGATTATTACACTACTGAAAAAGATTACAAATTTGCTGAAATTGAGTATAAAATTGCCTCATCCTACGAACCCCGAAACCATAAAACCAATTATGCCTTAGCTTCCCTTGCTCTCACGCAAGGCGACAATGAAACGGCAGGGGTTTATTTCAGAAAAGCAACCGCCAAAAACCCATCACCCTTTGATTATGAAGGACTTAGCCGTTCACTTTCGGATGGTGATCAGTTTTTTAATACCATTTTTGTATTAAAAGAAGGCGTACAGAAATTCCCAAAATCGGGTGAATTACAGAATAATTTGGCATATTTATACAACAAATCTAAACTACCAGATTCGACGTTAATTTATTACGAAATGGCAACAAAAAACGCCAAAAAACCAGAAGTTCCAGCCAGTAATTTATTGGCTTTTTGGGCAAATAATCTGAAAGAAAAAGCCGTTCAAGAAATCTTAGAAAAGGCAGAGGACATCAAGTATAATTCGTATCAGGCGAATAGGTTAGCCATAGCCCCCCCCGCCCCCGAAGGGGGAGCTACCGACCCGAACAATCGGACGAAATTCGATGACGTAACTCCCCCTTCGGGGGCTGGGGGGCTATCGGTTGCTGACTTCGCCTTAGTTTACAATCTCTCCCTCCGCCAAAAATCAAAAGGTAAATCCTTGCCATTGAGACGATTAGCTGAATCTGAAGATAACGAATCACTATCCGAAGATTTACTTTTTGCCAATGCCCTTCAAGACTATTATCAAGGCGATAAACTCATTGCTTTTCAGAATTTTCAGGCTTGGTCGTTGGGTGATTCTACGGATAAAAAAGGGAAATATTACGCCCTTTTATTGAATACATTACTAAAAAAAGAGAAGGCTGAATCCGTTTTTATTACCGACATAAAAGATCCAACGGGGCAAGGGTTAAAACGTTATCCTTTAAATGAAAATGTGGTGGCAAAAGCCGTGGAAATATTCAACAAAAACAAACAACCCGAAAAGGCTTACGATGCCATTTCAAAAGCAATTGCATGGCGAAAAGATTCTCCCAAATTATACGAATTATTCATTATTCAAGCCCTAAATATTGGCATGAAAGACTACGCAAATGACGGATTGGCAATACTCCAAAAATTATCCCCAACCGATTATCAGCGTTTTCTGCCGAACTATCAAGCCAAAATACAATCTATCGAAAAAGCGGGGGTTGGGTTTAAGTAAATTGCTAAGTTTGTTTTATTAAAAATACTCAAAAATGGAAATTATACAAACTACCAATATTTCAAGACGTTACGTCATGGGTGAAGAAATTATTCAAGCCCTCAAAGACGTAACCATTTCAGTCAATCGAGGCGAATATGTGGCTTTTATGGGTCCTTCGGGTTCGGGAAAGTCCACGTTGATGAACATTATTGGTTGTTTAGACACGCCCACTTCTGGACGATATATCCTTAACAATCAAGACGTTAGCGAAATGACTGAAAACGAATTGGCGACGGTTCGGAATAAAGAAATTGGTTTTGTTTTCCAAACATTCAACCTCTTGCCCCGCCAATCTTCTCTTGAAAATGTGGCATTACCATTAATTTATGCGGGCTACAACAAAGCCGACAGAATTGAAAAAGCAATGCTCACCCTCAAAGGCGTAGGACTCGAAAACAGGGCTCATCACAAACCCAACGAACTTTCGGGAGGGCAACGCCAGCGTGTAGCCATCGCCCGTGCCTTAGTAAACGACCCCTCAATCCTCTTGGCGGATGAACCCACAGGAAATTTGGACACCAAGACTTCCTACGAAATCATGGATTTATTCGACCAATTATATTCAAAAGGCAACACCATCGTCATGGTTACCCACGAAGACGACATCGCCCAATACGCCCACCGAATAGTCCGTCTGCGTGATGGATTAGTGGAAAGTGATAAAATTAATAACAATGTGAAGAAAGCAAGGGAGTTAATGTTGAGTTTGAAATCGCAGGATTGATTTTAGGGGTTAGGGAAATAAATTCATTAAAAATATGAACTTTTGGACAAAATGGAATGCTCCACGAAATAGAGAAATGTGGAAGTTATTGGCAGAGAAAATTGGGGGAAAACTCATTGAGGGAGATACTTGGAAAGAAGAAAGGGTGATTCTAAATTATAGAAACAGCATTTTTATATTAGATACAGTGCTAAAAGGGCATAAACATAAGTATTTTGAAAATCGAATAAAATGCGTTTTTGCTTCAACTGATAAGTTTACGCTAAAAATATTTCTTGAAAATGCGTTTACCCATGCGGGAAAAATCTTTGGAATAAATGACATTGAATTAGATGATTCTAAATTTGATAATGAGTTTTATGTAAAATCAAACGATAAAGAAAAAGCTATCAGTTTTCTTAATTCGCTTGATTTGCAGAATTTATATTTTGCAGCAACCAAGAATTTAGACTTGATGGTTAGTATTGAAATAAGGAACAACGACTCTTTTTTTACTTTTCAATCATATCCACCCAATACATCATCACTTATAATCAGAGCAAACTCAGAGATAACTGAAATAGAAAGGTTAATTACTTGGTTTAACCTCTGCAAAATCACACTCGACAGGTTAATTGAAATGGGTGAAGCCAAAGATACAAATCCTGATATTCAATGAGTTATGAGTAAAAAATCTATTTTGTATTCCATTATTTTCATTTCCACAATCTTAATTTTAGTGGGTGGTTATTTACGAATGTATCATGGGAATAGTTACGGTTTAATATTTATTGGAGGATTCTCACTTTTAATACTCCAATATCATGAATTTAAGAAATAATAAAAAATAAACACCTTTTTTATTACTACGGACTTGCAAAGTAAAAGATTATCCGTACCTTTGCAATCCAATCAAATGGAAACACAAGACCGCAGGATGGAGCAGTAGGTAGCTCGTTGGGCTCATAACCCAAAGGTCACAGGTTCGAGTCCTGTTCCTGCTACATAGTAAAACCCTTAACACGCTGATTATTAAGCTGTTAAGGGTTTTTTATTTGTCTAAAATTCCACTTCGTTACGCATTTGGTTACGCAACAATAAAATATCGTTTAAAATCCTCCACAATAGGGCATAAAAAAAGAGGTCGTTAAACCCCTAATTTTATTAAGTCAAAATACATTGCTCTCGTATCGTCTTCCAAGTCTTCATCTGTCAGAAAATCAAATCCATTCTTTTCATAATATTTGATTGAACCCCTGTAAGCATCGACTGTTAAAAACTTTGCTCCTGTCGAATAGTTGTTATAGGCAATGAAGTTTTTTATTGCATTCATTACGTCCCCTCCTAATCCTTTTCCTTGAAATTCTTTATTTATTCCTAATCGTCCAATCTTAACGGCTGGATAACCTCCCCTTCGTCTTTTGGCGTTTGGAATGTTTCGCCCTATTTTGTTGTACTTGGTAGTATCTGCCGTGGTTATCCTGTCATTTGCTAAGGAGAAAAAGAATAACGTTTGGGTTTCGTTCTCTCCAAAGTAAGTAACCGCTAAACGGTGTTTTTGATACAAGATAGCATCTTTCAAAAAAAACTCGTTTAAATCATCGTCTCCACAATCGAACGGTTTT
>JAYUOX010000218.1:0-4243 GCA_043760595.1 Cytophagales bacterium | reverse complement strand
GAGAAAATTGCTCAAAATATCAAATATGATTTGATGGTTTTAACCCAATTTGGCGTTGAAGTGAAGGGGAAAACCTACGATACGATGTTGGCTCATTACATTATTGAACCTGAAAAACGTCATGGAATGGACATTTTGGCGGAAGATTTCTTGAATTATACACCAGTGTCTATCGAAGAAATTATTGGTAAAAAAGGCGTAAAACAAGGCAATATGCGAGATGCTGATATTGAGAAAGTGAAAGAATATGCGGCAGAAGATGCGGATATTACCTTACAATTAAGAGATAAATTACACCCCATCTTAGCTCAAAATCCGAGTGCAGTTCAACTGTTTGAGGAAGTTGAAATGCCTTTGACTCAGGTACTTTGTGATATTGAAATGGAGGGTGTGAAGCTGGACATTGAGTTTTTGGCGGCAATGTCTAAGGTTTTGGAGAAAGATATGTTAGAAGTGCAAACCATCATTTTTGGATTGGCGGGACAAGATTTTAACATTAACTCACCAAAGCAATTAGGCGAAATTTTATTCGATAAACTTAAACTTGATGCCAAAGCCAAAAAGACCAAAACGGGTCAATACATGACGGGTGAGGATATTTTATCAAAATTAGAATTACAAAACCATGAAATTGCTCGTAAAATTCTGGATTTCAGAGAATTACAGAAATTAAAATCAACTTATGTGGATGCTTTACCACAATTGATTTCGCCAAAAACGGGACGAATTCATACTTCTTTCAATCAGGCAGTTACCGCTACTGGACGACTTTCAAGTACGAATCCAAACCTGCAAAATATTCCAATCCGTACCGCTCGTGGGCGAGAAATTCGGAAGGCTTTTATTCCTAAAAATGATGATTTTTTAATCCTTTCTGCCGATTATTCGCAGATAGAATTACGGATTATGGCGGCTTTTGCCAAGGACGAATCCATGATTGAAGCCTTTAATCAAGGGCGAGATATTCACAAAACAACAGCCGCAAAGGTTTTCAACGTGAGCCTTGACGAAGTAACCTCTGAGATGCGTAGAAAGGCAAAAACGGTTAATTTTGGGATTATTTATGGCGTTTCTGCCTTCGGGTTAGCGGAACAAATTGGGGTGAGTAGAACCGAAGCCAAGGAGTTGATTGATAATTACTGGAAGGAATTTCCGTCCATCAAACGCTATATGTCTGATGCTGTGATACTTGCCCGTGACAATGGTTATGTCGAAACGATTTTGGGACGAAGAAGGTATCTGCGAGACATCAATTCTCAGAACATGGTAGAGCGTGGTTTTGCGGAACGCAACGCCGTGAACGCACCCATACAAGGCTCGGCGGCGGACATGATAAAAATTGCGATGATAAAGGTCAATGACTTCATTAAGCAAGAAAAACTACAATCCCGCATCATCCTGACGGTGCATGACGAATTAGTTTTTGACGTACACAAATCAGAATTAGAACTCATGAAAACCAAAGTTAACGAACTGATGATTAATGCAATACCTTTCCCTGTGAAGATGGAGACGGGTATGGGAGTTGGGTTGAATTGGTTGGAGGCACATTGAGTTGAAGACTATTAATTTGGGCATTACCTCTATTTTAAATTTTCCACCAAGTTGGTGGAAAATCTTCATAACGTTCATACCCAAATTGAACACGGCAAAATCAACAATTTTATCCTTATAATTATTACAAAATCAAATGGCTGAAAAAATAGCAAAACCATTTCTGAAATGGGCAGGAGGTAAAACTCAATTAATTGGAGAAATTGAAAAAATATTGCCTCTTGATATTACAAAATCGAAATTTACTTATATTGAGCCATTTATTGGAAGTGGGGCTATTTTATTTTGGATGTTAAACAACTTTCCAAATTTAGAAAAGGCGGTAATTAATGACATAAATGAAGATTTGATAAACACTTATAAAATTATAGCTTCAAAACCCATAGAATTAATATCAATTCTTCAAATTTTTCAAAATGAATATCATAATCTTGATACTCAACAAGACGAAAAATTACTTTATTACCAACAGAAAAGACAGCTTTATAATCTCAGAAATACTGAAAAAAGTACACAAGCCGCCTTATTTATATTTTTAAATAGAACTTGTTTTAACGGTTTATACAGAGTTAATAAAAGTAATGGTTACAACGTTCCGATTGGTTCATACAAAAAACCAATGATTTGTGATGAGCAAAATATTCTTGCAGTAAGTAATGCACTGAAAAGAGTAGAAATTATTAGTGGAGATTATGAAAATACAATTAGTAATGCGAAGGATAAAACGTTATTTTATTTTGATCCTCCTTACAAACCATTAAGTGCTACTTCAAGTTTTAATTCTTATGCACGGGATGAATTTAATGATGATGAGCAAATAAGATTAAAGGACTTTTGTAAAAAACTTGATGTTATTGGTTGTGACTGGATTTTGAGTAATTCTGATGTAAAAGGGAAAAATCCTGACGACCATTTCTTTGATGATTTATATTCTGAATTTTCAATTTTGAGGGTGAAAGCCAAAAGAAGTATAAATGCTAACCCTGAAAAGAGAGGCGAATTAAATGAATTATTAATTACTAATTTTCAAAACAAAGAAATTTATGCTTAACAGTAGAGCTATTGAAATACTCACACCTTTATTCGAGATAATTAAAAACTCAAAAGGGAAAACTATTCGTGAAATCAAGAAAGAGTTGAATCATGAAAGAGATAATATGAAAAAAGGTGCTTCTGGATTAATTGTAGAGACACTTTTAGGAATAAAAAACAACAATTTTGCTGATGCTGATATTCCCGAAATTGGCTGCGAAGTAAAAGTTTTACCGATTCAAAAAAATAAAGATGGGAAAATAAAGGTTAAAGAACCAACTCAAATTCAAATGATTAACTATTTTGAAGTTGCAAATGAAAAATGGGAAACTGCAAAAATTAGAAAGAAAATAACTCTAACTTTTTGGATTGTATATTTAGCAAAAGAAAATAGTAAATCCTTAGACCAAAATGATTACAGAATTATTGACTATTTCATTGACCATCCAAATAGTGATAAACTTGAAGTTTTTAAAGCTGATTGGGAAGTAATTCAAGCATATATTATTAAAGGTTGGGCTGATAAACTTTCATGTAGTATGGGAACGTATTTAGAACCTAAAACCAAAGGAGCAAATAATCAAGACACTACAAATGCTCCTGATGGACAAGGAGGAATTACGAGAGCGAGAAGAAGAGCATTTTATTACAAAAAAGCATATACAAATTCTCAAATAGTGTCAAATATTGATTTAAGTTCATTTGATACAGAATGAACTAATCAAATTTCATTAATTCAGAAATACTAATATCAAAAGTACAGGCGATTGTCTCAATGTTTATCAGTGATGGGTTACGTTCTCCTCTTTCAATCATACCAATATAATTTTTATGTAGTTCACAATTTTGAGCGAATTGTTCTTGTGTAAGTTTTTTAGTTATTCTTAATTCTTTGACCCTTTGACCGAATGTAATTAAAATATTTTCCTGTTTTAGCATAAAAAAGATACTTATTGTGTGTTTTTAGTTAAAATGTTATTACCTTTGTTCAAAGATAAAATCTCATGAAGGACATAGCAAACATTAAATTAGAAATTGACAAGCATAGTTTATTGTATTTACCACAAACTAATAATAACATTACCTTAATTGTCAAAAATTTAAGGACACTCGCCAAAGAAGAAAATATAAAAAATAACAATGTACTTATTCCAGATAAATGCGAAAAATATGGATTTGTAGAGGGTTATCACAATCTTGAAAATTTACTTCTTTTTTTGGCTGATATGTTAGAAGAATGATAATACCATATTTCAAATCCACTAATAAAGACTTTAATCTCCTTCATGGGGACACAAACGAACTTTTACCGCAATTCGATCATAAATTCGATATGGTTTTTGCAGACCCTCCTTATTTCCTATCAAACGGAGGTCTTTCCATAAAAAGCGGTCAAATCGTGAGTGTAAATAAAGGCACGTGGGATAAATCTCACGGGTATGATTACGTGAACGATTTTAATAGAAAATGGCTTTCGTTGGTGCGTGATAAAATGAAAGATGATGCCACTATTTGGATTAGTGGCACGATGCACAACATTTTTTCTATTGGTCAAATCTTAACGGAATTAGATTTTAGAATTCTAAATGTGGTTACTTGGGAGAAAAACAATCCTCCTCCAAATTTTTCCTGTCGCTTTTTCACCCACTCAACCGAA
>JAYUOX010000217.1:0-4244 GCA_043760595.1 Cytophagales bacterium | reverse complement strand
CGCTGAAAGGGGAGATTGCTTTTAACGTTACAGAAATGCTATCTTTCAAGTTTCTACCACATCGTGTATCAGTCAAAATGAAATCTACCACATAATCTCCTTTGCGAGTGAGGTCGCATACAGGAGTCCATGTGAAAGGCGAAGATAGCTTTCCAATACCCGAGGCATCTGCAAAACTCATACCCGCCTGTGCCAACGAAAACCCACGTCCACGAGCTGTTACGGTTATATTGTCATTATCTTTATCCGTTCCTAAAACATTAAATTTCAATAGTTTACCAATTAAAGACTCTCCTTTTTGGTTTAATAAATCAGTACTTACTTTAGGTTTTTCATTGGGACGGGGTTCAATAAAAACCTGCATTCTGAGCGTAGTAGAGAGGGGTTGCGGACAACCATTATCGGAGGCAATTACATCAAAAATCAAAGGTTTTCCATCAAAAGATTCTGAACATTCATCAAAACAAACTTCTGCCCGTAATGTGTCTTTGGAAGAGGTTGTTTGTAAGGCGGAAGGAGCAATGGTAGGCGTAGTTTTGAAATTAATAGGAACAATTTTCATATTAATTGATTGATTTAAGTCGGGGTCAGTTTCTAAAATTGTCAAACACCTTTTTTCACCCGCTTTGAAGTTAATAACGGTTGTGGATTCATAAAACTCCTTTTTCCCTTTTTCTCTAAAAAGTGCCTTTGGGGCATTATTGATGGGACAATCGATGGCTTTTAGTTGAAAATCTCTTCTCACGGCACCAATTTTTACGCCTTTTCTGTACTCTTCGGTCAGTACACAAAACACGTACAAACCCTCTTTATCGACAGTAACTGTGAGTTGCCCCGTTCTGAAATTTACTCGCAAAGGCACAGGTCCTGACATAACACTTCTGACATCGTAACCCACTCCCCATCGAACAAAAGAATAATCAATTCCAAATTTTCCTTGTGGTAATTCGGGTCTGGGGTCAGTGGATGTACTATTTCCATTATAAGGCGTTACTAAACTGTAAACCAAACTATCACCGTCGGGATCAGTAGCTCCAAATTCAAACGAAAATGGACGATTTAAGCAAATGTAGTCGCCCGTGAGAGTCTTGAAAGAAGGGGAGGAGTTTGGAAATTGTTTGAGTGACGGAAATTCTAAATAAAAAACGGAAGCCGCCGCCGCTGGATTTTGAATATTTGAAATAATATTATTCCTACAACAACGCTCCCATGAGATATAATAACCTCCTGCATCACTAAAATCATCGGGAGGTAAATTTATCAATCTATTGTACTGTAAAAGTCTCGTCCTGACCGCATTAGACTGCACACAGGCGGGATTTGTGTATGAAATTAAATTATCACTCACCAAAGGAAGCGTGTAAGACCCAATAAAAACATTATCTCTTTTTCTAAAAAAACCTAAATTCAAAGTTTGGTCAACCGCTCCAGCATTCCCGTTTATGGCATCAAAGTACAGATTTAAGGTTAGCTGATGAGTTGCCCCAGCTTGTCCTTTCACAATGGTCAATTCGATTTCTCCACCCACGATATGCGTTGCAAAAGTGGGGGAAATGAAGACCGTAAAAAGTAATATTGTTAGAATAAATATTTTCATAATTATTTAAAAGACAATGTTTTAGGTGTTTTAGTTGTGTTAATCTTCTAATTTTTTTGGACGTTTAAAATTACCTCTCATTACCCACTTTTCGCCATAATATTGATGAATAAATAATTTCTAATTCTATTGGCTTATCAGTATTCCAAAAATAATCTCTCAACTGATGTGCTGCAAGCGTATCTTTTGAAATTTCAATCATTTTAACATTATGACCAGTTGCATATAATTGTCCTGGAAGCACATTACTTGTTGTACTATACCATCCTTTACGTTTTGCTCGATTTGGGTCTAAATTCGAAAAGAAAGTTGCTAAATCCGCCCCCTCATATTTTTTGCCTAAATAATGGACATTTACCTCTTCTATAAATGCAGGACCAAGTCCGTCATTATGAAGTTCTACTAAAAAATGATCATCGCCATAACGTGAGGTAGTCGTCATTAAATATGGCATCACCGAAGCGTGCTGTTGTTTTTGAATCAAATGCGTTTGATAAATATAAACGCCCATCGTACCTAAACTTATCAAAATGGCAGAGATCGAAACAATTTTATCGGCGTTCCAGAATTTAGGTTTCAGGTTCATTTCTTAGTAGGTTTAAACAAGTCTTCGTTTTTACAATTTTTGCATTCTTCGGGTTGTTTCCATTTTTCGACTGTCCAATAATCTTTGTAAACTGAGGCGTAACAAATTTTGATTTTAGCGTTATCAAAAATCTCTACCAATAATTTCATGTCGTCCGATTTTTTAGAATTTAAAGTTAAAAATACTTCTTTTTCACCCGCAGGAATAACCATTGGAATTGTGCCTCCAACGCCTAAAAATGGAAATTTATCGTTGTCTGGAAGTATTTCATGGAGAAAGACAATCGGTAAGTTCCCATCGTAATCCTTACTGTAATAAATACTATCCTTATATTTTATCTCCATACTTTTCAAGAAGGCGGGACCAATACCAACGTTTTTTGCAGTAAGTGTAAAATGAGGGTCTTCACTACTTCCATATCTTCGTTCAATTTCTATGTGCGGATATACATTCGCCCTCGAATCTTCTCGAATAATCTTAGTTTGATAAAATAAATCCCAAATGTTGCCAAACTAACTAACATCGCAGAAACACTAATAATAATATCAAATCGCCATTCGGGTTTAGTTTTATTTTCCATTTTAATAGGGTTTTTATTTTGGGTTTAAATGTATTGTCAATTTACAGAATTTTTCGATTGACTTTTAGATTTTTATGGTTTTATGTATTACGAAATTTCAGGTTTTGTACACATTGCAGGACTTTGTCATCCCGACGAAGGAGGGAACTGATAATTTAAACCTTCATTTAAGACTTTTGCAAGGATTTGTTAGGTCCCTCCTTCGTCGGGATGACAAGCACATAATTAGTGTAATTAGGGTTATTTTTTGAAATTTTTTAAAAAAAATATTTTGCAAGTATTTAATGTAATACTCCCAAAATTTGGCTTTATTATTTATAAATTATGAATTATTTTGTGATAAAATAAAAATACTAATCTCGAATTCCACTATTTTTATTTAAAATTTTGTAAAAATGAATAATTCGTGTTTTCATGTAGTATTTTACAAAATTGCATCTAACCAAGATTAAATTTTACAAAATCTTGAAATTGTATAAGACCAATGATTATTTGGTGAAATGCTATTTTTTCCAAAGATATTATTGTATATATTTGTAACAACAAAATAGAAAGTACACGATTGTTATTATGACAATATATTAAATTCTGTTTTAGACTAATAAACCTCCATATTATTAGGTCGTTTATTAAATTAGTTATAAAATCAAAACATTTACAACTAACACAAAGTAGAATGTTCTGTTAACGGAAAACTTACTGATTATTTCGTCACAAAAGCCAAACACTAATACCATGATTAATACAGAAAATAAAGGGTTGTATCGCAAAGAATTTGAGCATGATGCTTGCGGAATTGGATTCGTTGCGAACATGAAAGGGCGTAAATCACACAAAGTTGTGGCGGATGCGATTCAGATGCTTATTCGTATGGATCACCGTGGAGCTTGTGGCTGCGACCCAAATTCGGGTGATGGTGCGGGGATTTTACTCCAAATTCCTCACGAATTCTTTTTGGAGGAATGTACTAAATTAGGCATTGATCTTCCTTCGGCGGGTGAATATGGCGTGGGCATGACTTTCTTTCCAAACGATAAAAATACTCGGGAAGAATGCAAGGAAATAATTACTCGCAAGGCAAAAAAGTTAGGCTTAGAAATATTGGGATACAGAATTGTACCCTGCGATAATTCAGAAATACAAGGAGCAGAATCGGGAAATACTGAGCCTCAGATGGAACAATTATTCATCAAACGTCCAGCCAATGTGACGGATGAAATGGCATTTGAGCGTAAATTATACGTTTTTCGCCAAGTGACAGCCCGAGTTGTTAATGAAACTGTTAAGCATATTGATAATAAATTCTACTTCACTTCGCTGTCGGCTCGTACCATCATATATAAAGGTATGCTCACGACCATGCAAGTTCCAGGCTATTTTGAGGACTTAAAACGAGAAGAATTTACTTCGGCACTTGCCATTGTTCACTCTCGTTTCTCGACCAATACTTTCCCAGAATGGAAATTGGCTCAACCTTTCCG
>JAYUOX010000216.1:0-12411 GCA_043760595.1 Cytophagales bacterium | reverse complement strand
AAAGACTTACGTCTTCTGGACTCAACTGTATAAATCTGTATCCCATACCACAAAAATAATAAAATTAAAACGTCGTTTATTTACTAACGACTACTTAAGAAATAGTTTATGTTATTTATAATTCAATAAATACTTACAACTATCTAATAATCAATAGTTTATTAGTTTCTCTTAACTTAACAACTTATTGACTTAAAACTTAACGACTACTTACGACTTAATATCTACTACCTCATAACTCATACCTACTACTGTTCAGAAAACTTTATTTTGTCTGGGCGACCCCGTCTGAATCAGGATTTACAAGATTTAAGGAATAACAGGATAAAAATCATTAAAATCATTAAATCCTATAATCCTGATTCAGACGGGGTCGCCCAGACAAATTATTGTTTTTCAAACACTACCTTATAACTAAAACTACTCGAACCGCAAATGCTTCACTGATTCGCCCGAATTGGCTAATTCTATCAACGAATCTATCCCAATTTGTAAATGTTTTTGAACGTAGTTTGTTGTTACTTTTTTATCACTTTCTTCCGTTTTTACGCCATCGGGAGTCATGGGATTGTCCGAAACCAACAATAATGCTCCGTGTGGAATTTTATTGGCAAAACCTACCGTGAAAATCGTAGCAGTTTCCATATCAATTGCCATCGCCCGAATGTCAGTCAAGTATTGTTTAAAATCCTCATCATGCTCCCACACACGGCGATTGGTGGTATAAACCAAGCCCGTCCAGTAGTCCAATTCATGTTTTTTAATCATCGAAGACACCGCACGTTGTAATCTAAATGAAGGCAAAGCGGGGACTTCTTTGGGCATATATTCATCGGATGTACCTTCGCCACGGACGGCTGCGATGGGAATAATTAAATCTCCCAAGGTTAGGTTTTTCTTCAAACCGCCGCATTTCCCCAAAAATAACACTGCTTTGGGTTCAACTGCCGAGAGCAAATCCATGACCGTAGCTGCCATTGGTGAACCCATTCCGAAGTTAATAATGGTGATGTTATTGGCGGTGGCAGTTTGCATGGGGCGGTCAGAGCCTTTGATTTCTACGCCAAATTCGTCGGCAAACATTTTTACATAATTTGTAAAGTTTGTTAGTAAAATGTACTGTCCAAAATCCTCCAAAGGCATTCCTGTGTAACGTGGAAGCCAATTGTCCACAATTTCTTTTTTGTTTTTCATAAAATAATATTTTGATTAATGGAAGGTTGAACCAGAGTTAGTAATTTTGGTTTTCTTAAAAACGAACCATGTCAGACGAATTAGACTTACTCAACCTTCCGTCATATAATCACAAAATTAAAAAAAACAATGACAATTTGTGCATTTGGGACATCATCCGTAAGAAATATATTATTCTCACGCCCGAAGAATGGGTGCGGCAGCACTTTGTTCATCACCTTATCAATGACCATAAATACCCTAAAAGTCTGATTAAATTGGAGAGTAGTTTGCATTATAATAAACGACTTAAACGTACTGATATTCAAGTATTTGACCGCAACGGAGATTTATTTATGATTGTAGAATGCAAAGCACCTTACATCAAACTTTCGGAGGCAGTTTTTGCTCAGGCGGCTCAGTACAATAAGATTTTGAAGGCTCAATATTTGACGATTGCCAATGGGATGGTTTTTCACTGTTGTAGAACAGATTGGGAAAATGAACGGATAGATTTTTTGGAAAACCTACCCGAATTTCAATAATGTACATTCCTTAAAGCGGTTTTCTGCCTTGAATTATTCTCAAAATGACTGATATGAGTGCAATGACCAACAAGATATGGATGATGCCGCCCATGCTATAACCCACGAAGCCGATTGCCCAAAGAATAATCAATATTATGGCGATTGTATAAAGTAAATTTCCCATGATTTTTTAAAGTTAAATTGATAAGTAATTGATATTTTGTCTGAGTTTTTGATTTTAACTTGATTATTTCAAGCCGATAGCTAAAAGCCAAATGCCAAAAGCTATCTTATTCTTTAGCAATAGTTTCTCCTATACCTATCACGATACTGGTTTTGCCTTCGCTTTTTTCTTCACCCTTAAATTTCTTCTTTCTCATTTTCTCAAATTGAGAATAAGTTGTAATGCCTGCAATAGTAAAAAGTAGTGCGAGAGCAAATACGATAAGGATTGTGTTTGGATTTTCCATGTTTTGGATGTTTAGAAATGTTAAAAAAATCCGCCATTATTAATGACGGATTTACCCAATCTACCTAAATTTACTTACAAAAATCTAAACCCTATCGTGGCTTGATACCAAGCATTTTTGTATCGTGGAGTGGCTGATGTGCCGTCTCCGTTGTTGTTCTGAACGTCCCAACCAGCTCTTCCTCCGATTACGAAATTGCCAATATTCACATCCACTCCTCCTGTAAAACAAAGGGTGTTTTTACGAACATTGTCGTTTTTAAAGGTCTGGGCTTGCTCTACACTTGCGGTTGTGGAGGTAAATGAGTTCTTTTCGTTTACAAGAAATGAAAACTGTGGACCTACCAAAATCGTAACGATGGGGGCGGGTTTGATTGCCAACAAAAGCGGTACGTCGATGTAACCCGTTGTGCGGGTGATGTCATAATCACTTCCGAGAACCGAACCTGTGGCTTTGAAGCCTTTTTCGGAATACAATACTTCTGGCTGAAAACCCAAAACGCTTCCCAGTGGGATAGAGGCGAATACTCCCGCTGCCAAACCGTATTTGCCATCGGCGTTAAATTTTTCGCCCTGAGAATCATAAACGTTTGAGTAATTTGCTCCAACTTTTACCCCAAAATTAAACATTTTGGTCGTTGTTTGGGCTTGAATATTGAATGATAATAAGGCAATAGCCATTATCAAAAATGATATTTTTTTCATTATAATTTTTATGTAAATGCTTGATTTATGAGTAGGTGTTGGGTTTTAGACGTTAGGTTTTAGTGGAACAATCCGTTGATTTTCAGATATTTACACAAATACAAAACGTTATTAAAATACTTACGCCTACTTGAATTGATTAAAATTTTTGGGATACTATGTTTTGAATAAAATACTAACCCCCAACCCCTAAAACCTATTTCTTAACATTCTTAACGGTCAAGTCCTTGAAGGCTTTTCCCATCTCGTCCATGTCGTGACTAAATTCAGTTTTAAAACTTTCCCATTGTTCTCTGGTATCGACTTTGTAGTCTGCCATTTTCATTTTTAAGTCGCTGTTTTTTTGTTCCAATTCAGCGATTTTCATTTTGTAATCGGCTTTGGCTGATTTTTTCTCTTTTTCGATTCTTGTTTTGAACTCGGCAAGATTTTTTTCGTTTTCAGCGATTTTATCGGCTGTTTCTTTTCTGTAATTTTCAACGTCAGTAAGGTATTCTTGATTAGCCTCAATCAAGTTGCTGTCTGCCTGAATGACGGCTTCTTCGGCATTTTTGACTTTTTCGGCTGAACTGTTACAACTCATTAATATTGAGCTACTTACGAATGAAATTACTGTGAGTATTGCGATTAATTTTTTCATTTTATTTATGTTTTGATATGTGATTTAATAACTTATGTTACGAACATCGTCTTTGCAACGGGTTAAAATCGCAGCGGCGAACCGTCCGTTGTTAGGATATACAACGTCCCTCTGGGACTTATTCGTAGAAAATAATCCCAGAGGGATGACCGATTTCCTAACAACGGACTGTTCGCCGCTGCGATTTCAATCCGTTGAAAAATGCAGTTCTTCGTAATATGATTTAACCAACTATATTTAATGGTAAGATGAATACTATAAGTCTGAAATCATCTTATGGATTTCTTCTTTTGCCATTCCTAATTTTGCTTGAAGTCTTCCCACGAGTTCGTCTTGTTTACCTTCTTCAAACAATAAATCATCGTCTGTTAATGTCGCAAATTGTTGTTTTAATTTGCCTTTGGCTTGTTCCCAATTGCCTTTTAATTCTGTTAAGTTCATGTTGATTTTTGTTTAATTTGTCGCTGGTTCGCAACGATACAAAGGTCTATATTCTTGAAAATGAAAGTGTTACAGAATTTTGATAAATGCTTATATTATTCACACTTTTGAGAATATCAATTATCAATCAATCGTTTATTTTCAGCTATTTGTAAGTCTCGTTTTTCATCTTTATTTCTTCTAAAAATTAGCTGAAAAAGCGTTTCTCCCGTGGAAATAATTTTCTCGGAGTTTTTAGCCACGACATTCGCAATGGCAAATTCTACAACCGTTCCGAGTAAGTTTTTGAATGGATTGGAAGTTTTCCCAATCATTAATTTTTTGGAAATAATCCCCGTTGAAAGTCCGATGGCACTGTTGAGAAGGGTACTTTTTAAGTCGGGAGATTCGCCTACTTCCTTAAAAGTTTCTTTCAAAAGATTAATCGGTTTTAAGCCTTCAAAAACTGTATGAAATTGATTTTTCAATAAAATCAATTCCTCCTTTTGCCTATTTTTCAAGAGCCAAATTTCACCTTTAATTAAGCTACTCTGACTGATTTTTTTCATGGCTTTGGGGTTCTAATAGTTTGATAATCAGTTTGTTACTCAGAGGGTTTTTGATTATCTCAAAACCATAAATATTGATAATGAACGCTATCAAAGCATAAAATAATGCTACTACAAAAAAGCCAAAATAAGATTTCCCCAACACATCGCCAAGCCAAAGAGCTATTCCAATATTGATAATCAATACAAACATCAGGAGTGAAAAATAGATGGCTATTTTGAGAACAATTGAAGAAACTACATCGGTGAATTTATCAATGAAACTGAGCTTGAATAACTCAATTGAGGTAATTCCGTATTTTTCAACTCTTTCAAAGAGCTTTTCGATTGACGAGTCGTTGGGGTTCATATTGATTGCTTTTAAAATTTACACCTTAATTTTTTCGTCTAATTTTTCTTTCCCATCTGCCATCATTTCACCGTATTTTGCTTTTCCTTCGGCAACTACGACCTCGGCTTCGTGCCAGGCTTTTTCGTATTTTTTGGACATAGAATTTACGTAGTCATTGAATTTATCTTTCAAATCATCGGCGTAATCTCCGCTTTTGTCCATGATGTTTTTGCGAGTACGCACGCCCTTTTCTGGGGCAAATAAAATACCCAATAATGCACCACCAGCCACGCCAGCTAAAATGCCTAATAAAACTTTTTGTGATTTCATAATTGTTTGATTTTTGATGAGTTAAATCGATAAATCTTAGAAATTATCGGTTGAAAGGATAATTTGTGAACCTGGATATTGTATGGCTGCATCGTCTTCGGCGGTTATGAAAATTTTACTGGGTTTGACTGAGGAAACTGTTTGGAAATTTGCTTTCAATGATTTTACAATTCCGCTCATTGAACTATTGAGTTTTCCAATATTTTTTGCGTTGTCTTTCTCAGATACCATCCATACGATGTAGGTCTGTCTTGGAGGAGTCAACCGAGTAACTTCTGCCAATTCGGTTACGTCCACATTGATGACGTAATTCATGTTTTTGTCTTTTTTGACTTCTACATTTCCACGGGCTGCGGGTACGGTTGCGGAGGTCATAAAAGCAATTTTTTTAGAACAAGAAGCCAACGAAAGTAGTATTGTCAATGATAAAATGCTCAAAAATAATGAGCTATTTCGTGTTTTTGTGTTTGATAATTTCATGATGTTTTTATGTTTAATTTACGATACAAAATTGGGGCAATCAGAGTCCTATTGTGTTACATAACTTTTATAAAAACTTACATGATTCACAGGTTTTTACTTAGGGGTTAGATTTTTGTCTGTGCGACCCAGTCTGAATTTGGATTCTTTGGATTAATGGATTTTTAGGATTTTATCGAATGTTAATCCTACTAATCCTAAAATCTGACGAATCCGAATTTAGACTGGGTCGCACAGACAAAATGCACAACTTATTTTAACACCTAACACCCAAATTTTCAAATACTTAGCTCTAAATACCTCTCCACACTCGGTTGTCTAACCACAACTCTAATCTTATTATTTTTCTCAATAACCATTCTCGCCATCAAATAACTCACCGTTGATTCTGCCCCTTGGTTTAGGTTGATGTAGGTATCTTCCAAACCATCGTAACAACCACCAGTGCAGCGATTATAAACGATTTGGTTCAGATGATTTCTGCCCAAAAACTAATCAAAGCAGTCTTTATTTTTTGTTGATAATCCTCTTCGGGAAATGCCTTCGCAAACTTTTCTAATGCCAAAATCGTGTAGGAAATATCAATGGCTTGTTCGCCCCCGATGATTGTACAGTCGGGTTCAATTCTTTTCACCGCCCAACCTTTGTTGAGGATTACTTTTATTTGATTATCAAAAGGACGATGCCCTGTTTTGTTACGTTTACCATGATTGTAAGGTTATTTAATGACTCTGAGCATATTTTCTCATCAATTCCAGTAATGAATCATAATAATCAGACAGGGTTTTGATGTTAATTTCTGGGGAAACATCATTCGGAATTGTTACGGGCATTTCTGAGATATATTTTGATAATTCGGGATAATTTTCCCTGATTTTCATCGTGATTTTTAGGATGTCTGCGTTAAGTTCGTGTTCGGTTTTCATAAGTTATTTTATTTATATGGGATTGAGAGAGAGAGTAGAACAGGTTTTCAACCTGTTCATTGAGTCCGATAAACAGGTTTCTAACCTGTTCATGGAGTCCGACAAACAGGTTGGAAACCTGTTCTATTTTTAATCTCATACAAATCATAATAAAACCTTTATTTCTTAAAAGTTAAAATTGGCAAAAAATTCCCTTGAACAAAGTGCTTGGAAATGCTTGGTTCAAAGATTTTATTCACCAATGATTTTTCATAAATTGCCAATGCCAACACATCAGGCTTGAAGGTCTCGATGTACGTTTCCAAGCCCTCGATAACATCACTGCGATTGATGCTTCTGATAAAAACATCATCATAATCAAACTCACCTTTCAAATTATTGACGGTTTCACGGATTTTTTGATGAGAATGCAAATCAATATATTCATTGATGTGAATTACTTTGCAGAATACTTCGAGCGGTTCGATAATATCCAAAACTTTTTGGGTAGCCGCTACCTCATCTTCTTCAAAATCAGCGGCATACATTACTTTTTGAGGATATTCGATACGACTATTTTGGGGAATAATCCAGACGGGACATTCGGCGGATTTCATCACGGCTTGGGCATTTGTGCCAAGCCATTTATCCAAAACGGTGTCCGCCCCTTGGGTTCCCATCACAATCATATCGGCATTTATGTTTTTGGCAATTTCCACAATTTTGTCTGAAACAGTCCCAAATTCAACCATTCGAGAGATTCTGTCGGGTGCTAAACCTGTCTTTTCTATCAAAGCAGTAGTAAATTCTTGGAGTCTTTCTTCGGCACTTTTTCTACTAATCTCATCAAACCCAGTCATATCATAAGGCACCATAAAATCTGTAGCCATCGGTATCATGTAGGTATGGAGCAATACGATTTTTGCCTCTAATCTTCTGGCGAGCATTCCTGCGTACTGCGAGGCATGAAGGGCATTATCGCTAAAATCGGTAGGAAAAAGGATAGTTTTCATGGGTTGTTTGTTTTAGGTTAAATTTGAAAACAGCTATTGGCATTTGGCTATTGGTTTGATAATACTCATTTTAAAATCAAGAAATTAGTCAATTATCATTAGGATTGATTATATTTTAGACGCTTAAATAACTTAAAATCAATGATTTGTGAGTAAACTATAAACGTTCCTCTCAGAAAGAAGAACGTTTTATTTATCACCTAACCACTATTAAAATTTACTTACTTAATGATGTAAAGGTCTGAACTTTGATGAGCTTTTGTGTTATATAATTTTGGGGATGATTTATATGATTCACACATTTTAAAATACCTCCTCCGCCAATTTTTTATCCAAACCATACAAATCATTTCTAAAATTGAGTTGCCCGTTTTCGTCCACCCAAGCCGTAAAGTAGGCGATATATACGGGTACGGTTGGCTCTATACGAATACCCGTTTGATTATCGGTTTCAAGGATTTTATCAATTGTATCAATACTCCATTTTTTGTTGTTTTTTAGTAAATAATATGCCAATCTTTTGGGGTTTTCGACCCTGATACATCCATGACTAAATGCCCTGTTGGTTTCCCCAAAAAGCCCTTTTGAAGGTGTGTCGTGCAAATAGATGTGATAATTATTGGGAAACATAAATTTCATTTTTCCCAACGCATTATTTTTCCCAGGTTTTTGTCGATAATTTCCATCAATAACCTCCATGTTATTGTGGGCTAAATAGTTGGGGTTTTGTTTGATTTTGGGTAAGATTTCATTCCTGACAATACTCGCAGGAATGCCCCAGTAGGGATTTAGGATGATTTGGGATAGATTTCCTCTAAAAATACTGGTCTGTTTTACCTCCTTTCCTACTACCACATTGGTCATCCAAACTTGTTTATCATTCTCGAAAATGTGCAATCTATATTCTGGAATATTGATGAGTAAATAGTCTTTTTCTATTTCCACGGGAATCCAGCGTAATCGTTCCATATTGACCATCATCTGACTAATCCTAAATTCAATAGGTTTATTAATCTCGATGATGGTCTGATGGTTTATCGTTCCAGTTTCGTTTAAGCCCATTCGATGTTGAAAATTCATCACGGCTTTTGCTAACGAATCTGTGAATATGGTTGAGTGGTCGTTTTCGGATAAATCGCCCGATAAAAATAAATATTGCTTCACGTTTATCAATACTGAATCTTCTTGACCCAAGGCAATTGTTCTTTTCTGAGTTTCAATAATGGGAAATCCTCCATTTTTTTGAATAGTTCTGTATTGTTTCAGTTTAATCCTCAGACGGATATAGTACTGATTTAGAGGCTCTTGGAGGTTTTTGCACAGTTCTGATGATACCAAAGAATCGAGTAATACTTGATAGCTTTTCTTTTTTCTGGGAATAAACCATTCAAGGGCTGACGCTTTTTTATTTGTTCCTCCATATACTTTATGGGCGTATTCAAAAAAGGTAGAAGTTAGTAACAAATCTAATTGTTGAAGATGATTTTTTTGTAATAAAACCTGTTCAGTATTTGCCTCAAAACTTATCATCAACGAGTCTAAGGCTTTGTTATTCAGACTATTATCTTCAAAATCCTTACTGTACGTTTTGAATTGGGCGTAAAAATTAGAAGCCCCACAAACCATCCCATTTTTATTGAACCAACCAAACTGATAATTCCTACGAGTATAAAACTCTACCACTTCATTCGCAATCGAAGGCGAAACGGGGTATTTTTTGAATAAAGGAATCACAACGGAACTATCGATGATTAACTCCGTAAAATCCTTTGAAGAACTGACGGTTGAATCGGTTTTTTGCGAGTCTTTTTGACAAGCTGTACAAATAAATAAGTTTAAAAATATGGAAAAAAATATTAGATTTTTCCATATTTTGTAGGAATTTGTCATTCCGACGAAGGAGGAATCTGGACTCTTCTTCTCAAAATGCGGTTGAGGGTACAAAATAACATTTCGCCCCCGCCTCGGCGGTCCGATTCGTCGGGATGACAATGCTAAATAAGTTGTAGAAGAATTTATCAAGTACAAAATCTTCCTAAACGGAGCTATGAATATAGAGTAAACTTCCATTGGCAAGTACAGGAATTACCTGTGGAATAAGGTTTTGGGGTATGGCTGGGCATCCGTAACTACGCCCGAGTCTGCCGTGTTGTTGTATAAAAGTTGTACTCACATAATTAGCCCCGTGGATGATTATTTCACGCCTTCGGGCATTGTCGTTTATTCCTTTTTGTAAGCCAAATAATAATAAAGCCGAACCGTGTTTGGGACTCATAATTTTGTTTCCGACCATATAAAATCCTACGCTACTCTGATGAGATTCTAAGGTATTTGAAAACGAATTTGCCATATTATCACCCGATTTTTTGCCGTGTGCGACTAATGTTGAAATGAGCAATTTTTTGTTTTGAATATCAATCACAAAAAAACGATTGACGCTCGAAGGCAAAGTAAAATCAACGATAGCAATGATTGATTTTGCGGGATGAAACTCATAAAAACCCTTCACAGATTCTCTAAACGCATTATAACTCACGATTTCTTTGAGATGGCAATCATTGTATAAAACTTGGATAGCGTCTATTTTGGGATTTATAACTGGTGATTGTGATAATTGATTTGATTGAAAATGAATAAGGAAGGAAATAATTTGAAGGAAATTTAACATGGTGTGTTGGTTTATACTGTGCTTTGACACAACGTTAATTCCTTGATAATCATTGCATCAATCAACTTGTTCTTCAACTATCTTAATTAATCCCTTAATGGTATAATGATTGGCGTTCAACAAAATAAGTTGAGCGTTCAACATAGTACGTTGTTCGTTTGAGATTTCATCAATGCTATTGCCCAAAACTTCTTTGTAGGTATCGGCGGCTACTTTTTCGCCAAAATCACAAGATTCAAGGATTGCTTGGCGGTCATGTCCAGTTACGGCGGTTTTTACGCCCATCCACATTCGGTGGAAACTACCCGAAATTTTCACGTCTTCATCAGGTATTCCGCCCAATTTATAGACTTCTTTACTGAGGGTGGATTTATTTTCTTGGCTGATGTATTTGCACTGAGAAAAAAGGGCTTTAAGTTCCTCATTATCAGTCTCTGATTCAGCGGTTTCGTAGCCCATTATCCGTTCTCGGTTGATGATAACCAATGAGTTCAAGAGTTCGATTGATTTTGTATTGTCCATGATTTTATTAATTGTTGAAGTTTGAACGGGCGGCGTACCTCTTATAGAATTGCTGAAAATTATGCTTTATCTTTTTGAGCCGAAAGTTAATTACTGACAGATGAGGGCTACTATTTCATCTTCTTTTTCCTCATCATTATCATATTGCCTTCCATATCCAGATGGTCGCCTTCTTTCAGCATCATGGTTGTCCCCGTTTTGTCCACGCACATACCCTCGGGTGTAACTTTTGTGCCATTGTTTAGATAAATATCACTTTCTAATTTTGTCATTTTCCCCTCCTTAATCATCATTGTTTTGCCATCTACCAACATCACTCCGTCGGGGTGTTTAGCCTTATGAGTCGGATAGGTCTTGGTCGTTACTCGCTTGTGGGTTACGACTCTTTTGTGCGTCTTCTTTATCTTAGTCGAGTCAGATTGTGCAAAGACATTGAGCGAAAAGAGCATGGCGGTAAATACTAAAATTAAGTTTTTCATCTTGATTTGTTGTTTTTTATTTAAGTAATTAATACAATTTAAATGACGTTTTATTTTATTTAAGTAATTGATAATCAATGTTTTGAAGTACTAATTGCCAGTTGCTATATACTAATCACTACTTATTTGATTTTTATGGTACAAAGTTGGGAAATTGAGAAGGTTATTGTGTTATATAATCTTGGGAAAGAGTTACATGATTCACACATTATTCACCTTTTTCATCTTATAATTCCCGTATCTGTTCCGCTAATTCAGCATATTCTTTGGATAATTGGGTAATTTCTGACTCAGTTTTTGTTTCAATATTTATCACCGCATTATTAGCTGGTTCGTGGGACGATACCAATTCATTTATCTTTAAATGCAACGAACCTGAGAACTTATTGAAAGCTTTTTGGATAATAAAAAGACTCAAAAAAGTGATTGAAAATATGATGTCTCCAATCATCTTGTGAATACTTTGGGAATAAAACTCTGTATTGCTGAACCAAAAAATTACCAATCCCAAGGCAAAAATAAAGGTGATGGAATTGCCCAAAACTATGGTAGCAATGGTCGTAAGTCTCTCAAAAATTGCTTCGGTATGTTTGTGTACTCTCGTCATAATGTGCTGATTGTTAGATTTTTATGGGATTTTTATTTCGTATTTTACGGAAGCCTTCGGTTTCACCGAAGGCTTCCGTAATTCCGTACAAATCGTAGTTGAACAATTATCATTAAATAAAAAACGCTCTTTAAAAGATAAAGAGCGTTTGTAAAATACCTAACCACTATAAAAAAATCAATTCAAATAACGCCTCAAAACCCAAGCCGTCGTTTCGTGTTCTTGCATGACTCCCGTCAGAAAATCGGTAGTACCTGCATCTTTATTTTTATCGGACTCTTCGATGTCTTTTCGTAGTTCCACAATCAGCGAATCATGGTCTTTGAGCAATTCTTTCATCATATCCTTTTGATTGGGATATTTGTCGGGATGTTCTTTTATTCGGGTCAATTCGCCAAATTCTTTCATTGTTCCAATGGTTTTTCCACCCAATTTATTGATGCGTTCCGCCACGGCATCAATGGTTTCTTCGAGTTCAGAATATTGAGATTCAAAGAGTTTGTGAAGTTCCATAAAACTCTCGCCCGAGACGTTCCAGTGAAATTTTCTGGTTTTGATATAAAGCGTCATTTC
>JAYUOX010000215.1:0-36960 GCA_043760595.1 Cytophagales bacterium | reverse complement strand
GCACTTCGAGACGTTGGAGTCCAATTCTCGAAGTGCCACCGAGCGTAGGTCGCTTCGAGCTACAGTATCAGCGTGGGATTTCGATAGTTGAAAATAATTCATTCAATACATCATCTTCTGAAATACCTTCCATTTCTGTTTCAGCGGTCAGGATAATTCTATGCCTCATAATGGCTTTTCCCACGGCTTTGATATCTTCTGGAATCACAAAATCACGTCCCTGTATCGCCGCAGTGGCTTTTGAAGCATTCATCAAAGCAATAGCCGCTCGTGGTGATGCTCCTAATTCTATCTGTTTGTGATTGCGGGTTGCCTGAACAAAATTGACAATATATTTCAATAAATTATCCTCCACGACAATTCGCTTAATGGTATTTTTCAAAGAAATTAATTGCTCTTGTTTTAGCACCACCTCCACTCGTTCCGTAACTTCTTTTTGATGCGAATAATTGAACTTTTTTAATATTTCAATCTCCTCCTCTCCTATCGGATAACCCACAGAAATTTTCATCAAAAATCGGTCTAATTGAGCTTCGGGCAAACGGTATGTGCCTTCTTGTTCAATCGGATTTTGCGTTGCCAAAACCATAAAAGGCTCTTGCATTAAATACGATTTGCCATCAATGGTTACTTGTTTTTCTTCCATCAACTCAAACAACGCCGCTTGCGTTTTGGCAGGAGAACGGTTGATTTCATCAATCAAAATCAAATTACTAAACACAGGACCTTTTTTGTATTCAAATTCCAAAGATTTTGGATTGAAAACCGATGTCCCCAACACGTCCGAAGGCATCAAATCGGGCGTGAATTGAATCCTTTTGAAGGACACACCCAATGTCTGAGCTATGAGTTTTGCGGTGAGGGTTTTTGCAACCCCTGGCACGCCTTCGAGCAATACGTGTCCACCACATAACATACTCGTAATGAGGAGGTTAATGGTCTCTTGTTGTCCAATAATGACTTTACCTAATTGCTCTTGAATATCGGCTACTGCTTTTGATAATTCACTTAAATCAACTCTATTTTGAAAAAAGTTTTCTGGGTTTTCGTTTTCTTCCATGAGGGTTTGTGATGATTTCTAATTAATAAACTTATAGACCTTCGTATAAAAATCCATGAGGCTTTGTTTTGTTATTTGATACGATGCTTCAATGTCATTGATTTGATGAATGATATTTTCTATTTCGTTTTGCTTCTTATTGGTTTTCTGGGCTATTCTTTCTATGTTTTCCAACACAATATCTTTCGGTGAAATTTTATAATTTGTTGTCATAAAATCATAGAACTGCATCTTGATTTTATCGGCTATATTTTTATGGTCTTGTTGCACCCAGTATAGCCCGCTAACTGCCTTCACGAAGTCTATCGAGTGATTTTGGACTTCTGGAATCACTGCAATTGGTGCTTGTAATCTTCGTGAATTAAGTAAAATAAATAGTCCGATGGCTAAGAAAAACGAAATCATTGCCCACAACAAAGGCGGGTGTTCGTTGATGACTTTCCAGAAATAACTTTCGCCAGGTTCATTGCTTGGTTCAGGGCGTTGTTCAGTAAATTTTTGATAAAAATTATCCCAAACTACTACTCGTTTATCCGCCTCGGTTAATTGCATGATTCGGTTAAGATATTTATAATTTTGTTTATGCAACAAAAAATAATTGGTCATCGAAATTGGCTTTCTCAAAATAAATAAGTGCCCCTTACCGAGCTTAATATCAAGGAGTTGATTAATTTCAGACGTGTCTTTTGCATACAAACTTATAGGCGAACTATCATATTTTTCCAGCGTTGTGTCAATAATACTGATTGGATTTATGCCAGGGTACGCATAGATTTCCTCTTCGCCTGTTTCATAATCAGTCCATGTCAAGGTCAAAGAGTCTCGTTTTATTCTGTTCGGAAAATGATTGAAATATTCGTATCTATCCAAGCTATCGCCCATGATACCTTCAAAAAAAGTAGGTGAAAGTGAAAATGTACTGATGAATACATTATTCCCACGGGTTACAAAACCATTTAGATGGCTTACTTCCAATTGATTAGGCAAAAAATAGGGTGATACTATCATCAACACTTTGTTGGTATCTGCCAAATTATCATTGTTCTCATCGAGGCTTACTTCGTTTACTGCAAAGGCTTTTTTCTTTTTCTTCTTTAATTGTTCATAGATAAATTTGGTATCATAAGGACTAAAATTTTTGTTTGAATAAGTTAAATCTGGATTGAAACTCTTTTGTTTTTTGAAAGAAAATCGTTCTGAAAAATAAATAATTGCTCCAATTATTCCAATCGCAACAATGGCAAGAAGTATTCTTTTTGTCATAATTTTTCTAATAATTGGTTAAAATTGGTTTTCACTTCTTGATATACTGCATCGTTGATATTAAACTCTCCAAACCATACATAATTGTAGTAATCAGTGCATTTTTGGAAGGCTTCATCGTTTTGTCCCCCCTTCAATTCTTGACAATAATCACGATTGGTTTTGCGGATATGAACCACAATTAACTCCCTGTCAATCAGCTTTTTGAGAGTCCACAGATAATGTAAACGGGTTGCCAAACGGTAATTTTGCTGACGTTCTGCCTCTGTGATTTGGTCTTGGTACGAAATAGTTTGTAATTGTTCGACACTTTCGATGGTCGAACTTTCTGTGATTACCGTTGTGATTTTTGTATTTCGGGGTTTGAAAGACATCGAAAAATTACCTTTTAGGATTAGATAAATCACCCCAACCAATAAAAGTCCGTACATCAACCATTTGAGAATCAAGAAGATAACAGGTGAGACATTAAACATTTCTGCTAATCTTTGGCGTTCTATTTTTCTACGGGCAGCCTCCGTAGAATCACTTTCCATCTTTGATTTTGAAGAGTGTCGATATTCTTCGGGTGGCAGTTTGTCTGCATACCAAAGGTCTGATTCTTTCTTTTTGAGAGAATCTACTTCCATACGCACAACGGGACGGTCAATTGTTTGACTGAAAATTGAAAAGGTGTTGAACAAAAAGACTACAAATAAAATATATTTCATAAATGGGTTATCAAGTAGTTGTTCGTAAATATTGATTGGTAATTAGTATCAGAACTGTATACTTATTAATGCAGATTTATTTACGGAATTATAAAGATTAAGTCGCAGAACCATTTTTATGTCCTAAACTACCCCTTACAAGGGTTTTGAACCCTTGTAAGGGGTCTTGCGACTTAAAGTCTATAGTTCCGTTTATTTTTAAGATAAAATTAGCCCTACCAAGCGTTTTGAACGCTTGGTAGGGTTGAGAATCCAATTAATTTTGACTTTGCATTAATAAGTACATACTTCCGATTAGTATTTCAAAATACCTAAACATTATTTATTTAAGTAAAATCAAAACATCGATTAAATTTTAGGTTTATGCCACAATCTATACGGACTTGTCATCCCGACGAAGGAGGGAACTGTCAGATTTTCTCAGAAATTAGGGTTGAAAGTGCAAAATACCAGTTCCCGATGACAGTCCGACTGTGCGTCCTACTTTAAATCGTAGTAGGATTAATTTTACTGATTATTTACTTCACAATATCCTTATAATAAGCCTCCAAAGGAATATTTCGTGCTACTTTTTTACTATAAATAAAGAAATACCAAATTACAAAAATCCAACTTCCCACAAAAACAATGACTAACAAACTCATTATCAGTACATTGATATTATTGAACCCTGACTTACCCAAATGCGTAACGTAACTTTCAATAAAAGCCGCCAAGATAGTAAAAGGGATTGTCCCGATATAAATCTTAGCACTTTCTAAAAGCCCTTTTTTCAAGGATTGCATACGAGTAAGTGTGCCTGGGAAAAGAAAACTAAGCCCCAAAATCAAGCCCGCCATACATTCCAAAATCAATCCCATTAACTCCAAAGTACCATGAAGCATAATGACAAAAATGGCTTGTACGCCCAATTGATGCTTAAAAAACATCGCCATAAACGTTCCAAACATCAATCCGTTTTTGAAAGTATGATAAAAAGTACCGATTCCGATAAAAATACCTGAGATAAAAATCAGTAAGCCTACAAAAAGGTTATTGGCAAATATTTTCAAGAACATCGTCATTTTATCGGCATCTTCATAAACGCCAAAGGGTGTTCCTTTTCGGATATTATTCTCGGTCATTTCTACATAACCACTTCCCAGAACAGACTCAATAAAATTTGTATCTAAAAAAGAACATACATATCCCAAAATACTGAATGTAAAAAAGAAAGCTACCGCCACCCACAGTACTTTGATATTATGCCCAATAATCAAAGGAAAGTCTCTTTTCCAATAGTCCAAGATGGGATTTTTCTCTTTATTCGTAAAAATAGATTTGTAAACACGTGCCGCCAGAAAATTGATATAGTTCGTGATGCGGCTATGCGGATAATGCGTTTGTGCGTAGGACAAATCCGTTACGAGGTCAATGAAGTCGGAAGCGATTTCATCGGGGTCTTCTTTTGTGAAATGCTCAATGTCATGCCAACGTTGGTTATTCTTATCAATAAATGCAGCTTCTCTCATGTAAAATTAAATTGGGCTTTTTTTTGTAATATTACTTTTTTTGAATAAAATTACAAACAAGAAGCTGTTTAAAATTTCTCTTTTATCCAAAATTGCTTCTTTTTCAATCCAATTCTTCAAAATTCTCTCAATAACTGGGCGTTCCCGTACTCTGTTATATGTCGATAATTTCAAAAAAATGGATTAAAAAATAAACTAATTTTGAATTAAAACAGAAAGTTCAAACAGCTTCTATGAAAACCATAAATATTCCAACATTTCTCAATATCGACCTCAGTTTTGAACTGTCAGCGGTTGGTCGTCGCTTCGGAGCCTATTTTATCGATTGGGGCATTAAAATTATCTACATCGTTATTATTGCCAATACCTTGGATGTGGGAGTCAAAGGCTCTGTACTATTTTCGTTCCTCATCTACATTCCTTTTTACCTTTACAGTTTTGTATTGGAATGGTTAAACAAAGGGCAGACCATCGGTAAAATGCTGGTTGGTATCAAAGTTATTGGTTCAGACGGTAATCCTCCTACGGTGAGCCAATGTGCCATTCGTTGGATGTTCCTTTTTGTGGATAGTTATATGTTTGCTTTGTTGGTATTTATGAATCCCATGTTTGGTTTTTTTGTTGTCCTCAGTCCATTGGTGGGCTGTTTATTTATTATTTTGACTCAACAAAATCAAAGAATTGGTGACATTGCCGCTCAAACTTATATTGTTCAAGCCAAAGAATCGGAAGTTAGTATTTATGATACTATTTTTTCGTATTCGGTCAGTAAGAAAAAGGAGTATAATGTTCTTTATCCAGAAATTATCAAATTCACCGACAGAGATATGACCATCGTAAAAAATCTTTTTGAAAAATCAGAAACTTACTACAACTATGAGTTAGCCCATAAGGTCGCAAATCATATCAAGAAGACGTTGGGAATTGAATCGAAAGATAGCGATGATGTGTTTTTGAAAAAATTATTAGAAGACTATAATTATTTATCTTTGCAATAATGACAACAAAAAAGGCTCAGAATAATCTGAGCCTTTTTTGTTGGAAAGTGTTGGAAAATATTATTTCTCAGCACTGTTTTTCATGTCTTGTACTTGCGTACGAATGTCCTGGGCAAGAGTCTTTAACTGTTGCATACCACCTCTTACACGAGTACCGGCTGCTTGGTTTTGCTTGTCATAAAACTTGTCAAAGTCTCCTTCTAAAGACATAATTAAATCTTTCACTTCTGCAAATCTGTTCATAATAGAAAACTGGATTTAGGTTGAATAAATGGTTGAAAAAGCCTTAAATACCACCGTAGCGTATATTTGTCTCGAAATATAGCTATTTTATTACATCTTCCAAATTCAAATTATAAAAAATCAGCAAAATCTGTGATTTTTTTATCAATTTAGACCAAATTTCCCTCTTTTGTCTGTTCAGCAATGAATTTTGCGGCAACTTCACGGTAAACCCCTGCACTTAATTTATCCTGTACAATTTTGAAGCAATCCATTGTATATTCCACGTCTTCGAGGGTGTGTGATGCCGTTGGAATGATTCTAAGCATGATTTGTCCTTTGGGTACAACTGGGTACGTTACAATCGAACAAAATACGCCCATGTTTTCTCGTAAATCTTGAACCAAGCCAATCACGTGGGTCAATTCATAATCACCGTGCAAGAACACTGGCGTAACGGGCGAAGTTGTCTCTCCAATATCAAAACCTCGCTCTCTCAAACCACTCTGTAAAGCACGAACATTCTCCCATAATTTCTCACGGAATTCTGGGTGTTTTTTGATTAATTCCAAACGTTTCATACCACCCACCACAAAAGACATCGGCAAAGCCTTTGCGTAAATCTGTGAACGCATATTGTATTTTAAGTACATCACAATGTCTTTATTTGCTGCCACAAAACCGCCAATTGAAGCCATTGATTTGGCAAAAGTCGAAAAGTATAAATCAATCCCGTCCATGCAATTCAACATTTCTGGAACTCCAGCACCCGTTGCTCCCATCGTTCCAAATCCGTGTGCATCATCACACAAAATACGAAAATTGAAATCTTCTTTCAACTTTACGATTTCATCTAATGACCCTACTTTTCCAGACATTCCAAAAACGCCTTCGGTAATGACTAAAATGCCTCCGCCCGTTTCAGCAACCTTTTTGGTGGCACGTTCCAAATTCTTACGCAACGAATCCATATCGTTGTGATTGAACTTGTAATAATCACCCATTTTGGCTTTGTGTAAACGAATACCGTCAATCAAACAAGCGTGAGCTTCTGCGTCATACACAATCACGTCATTTCTGTCGCACATACATTCCACCACTGACATTATACCTTGATACCCAAAGTTCAAGAGAAACGAATCTTCTTTACCCACAAATTCTGCCAATTGAGCCTCAAAATCTTCGTGCAACTGAGAGTTGCCCGACATCATTCTCGCTCCCATAGGGGCTGCTAATCCGTAATGAGCCGTTGCCTGAGCATCCGCCTCACGAACTTCTGGATGATTTGCTAAACCTAAATAGTTGTTCAACGACCAATTTAACATCTCCTTACCCATGAAGGTCATTCTTGGACCAATTTCTCCCGTAAGCATCGGGAACGTAAAATAATGGTGAGAAAAATGAGCATGGGCTCCGATTGGTCCAAGACCTTTTGCAACTTTATCGAAAATATCCACTTTTTGTATAATTTAATGAATTGTGAGTTAATAATTATTAGAATTTTCACTATCAGGAAAGTCTCAAAGTAAAAATATTGAATCTTAGTTATTTTATATGATTAGGTTAATAATCGTTTAAATAACTTAAAATAATCACAAAGTTAAGTGATTATTTTATATCTACAAAATATCCGAGATTCTTATAATCAATCAAAAAGTTTATCCAAAATGTTTTATTGTTTATAGTAATATTTCAAGAATTTACTTTTATCGTTTCAAATTCTCATTTAGGTTTAGTATATTGTTATCCGAATACCGTTTTAACCCACATGCTAAATACTGATTTTGATTTTTCACAATCTACAAAAAATACGATCTTAGTATGTCCAATTTATTGAGTGTAACATCGGTTCACGATGAAGTAGAAATTATAGACTTCTTGGTGGATCATAATGCCATGATTAAAGATTTTTCTCGAAGTCAATTAACGTGGTTTTTTGTGGAAGAAAATTTCCATATCGTTCTGTTTTTGGCAGAAGGAGAAAAAACTCGTTTTGAACGTTATATCGTAGAATGTTTTTCCGAAAATATGAACGATATGATTGCCCTGTGGAATAAATTTGACAAAAGAATCCAAGCCTCTCAGGAAGTACGAGTCATGAAATTAGCCAAAAACAAAATTCATGACCTTATTACGATGTCAGAGACTTTTGAGGCTTTGTTTGGGCGGCGGGATTTTGAGGAAGAGTGAGTCGGATTGTGGATTTTCGATTTCGGATTTAAATGAACCTTCTAAAAATTTTAAATGAAAATTGGCGTAATAAGAAAAAGGTATTTAATGAAATTATAAATCGATTAAAGTTCAACTAATTATTTTGACCGTATATTTATAATACATTTACCAGATTCTATAACTCGCCAAATCAGCCTAAAAAACATACAAATGGCGAGATGTAAATTTATAATTCGCCAAATCACCCTAAAAAACATACAACTTGGCGAAATATAAATTCGCTGAAGCACAAATATTAATAAAACCTAATGCAAAAAATCAACAAAATCCTCATCGCCAATCGTGGTGAAATTGCCTTGCGTGTGATGCGTACTGCCCGTGAAATGGGTATCAAAACCGTTGCCATTTTCTCAGAAGCCGATAGAAATTCACCTCATGTACGTTTTGCGGATGAAGCAGTGTGTGTAGGACCTCCACCGTCCAATCAATCTTATCTTTTGGGGGATAAAATTATTCAGATTTGTAAGGATTTAAACGTGGATGCCATTCATCCAGGCTATGGTTTTTTGTCTGAAAATGCTAATTTTTCAAGGAAAGTAGCTGAGGCTGGTTTGATTTTTATTGGACCTTCGCCCGAGAGTATTGAGTTGATGGGTGATAAATTGACTTCAAAACATACCGTCGCCAAGTACAATATTCCAATGGTGCCAGGTACGCCCGATGCCGTTACCGACAGAACCGAAGCCAAGCAAAAATCTAAGGAAATTGGTTATCCTGTCTTGATAAAAGCCTCCGCTGGAGGTGGTGGAAAAGGAATGAGAGTAGTGGAGAAAGAAGAGGATTTTGATGAACAAATGGACAGAGCCGTTTCAGAAGCGATTACGTCTTTTGGGAATGGTGCAGTTTTTATTGAAAAATATATCACCGCTCCCAAACATATTGAAATTCAGGTACTTGGTGATAAACACGGTAACGTGGTTCACCTTTTTGAAAGAGAATGTTCTATACAAAGGCGACATCAAAAAGTGGTTGAAGAAGCACCTTCGGCAGTGCTTACACCCGAGATTCGGGAGGCGATGGGACAGTGTGCCGTGATGGTGGCGAAGGCTTGTAATTATTATGGAGCAGGGACGGTAGAATTTATTGTGGATGAAAATTTAAATTTCTTTTTCTTGGAAATGAATACTCGTTTGCAAGTGGAACATCCTGTTACTGAACAGATTACGGATGTGGATTTGGTTAAAGAAATGATATGGATTGCCGAAGGAAAACCACTTTCCTTCAAACAAGAAGACCTCAAAATCAATGGTCATGCGATGGAAATTCGAGTTTGTGCCGAAGACCCCCGTAATAATTTCTTGCCTGATGTGGGAACGTTACATACTTACGTGCGTCCGCAAGGTAATGGCGTGCGGGTGGATGATGGATTCGAGCAAGGCATGGAAATCCCGATATATTATGACCCCATGATTGCGAAATTAATCACTTACGGAAAAGACCGAAATGAAGCAATCGACAAGATGATTCGGGCGATTGATGAATATAAAATCACGGGTATCGAAACGACTTTGCAATTCTGTAAATTTGTAATGAAACACGAAGCCTTTATTTCTGGAAAATTTGATACTCGCTTCATTGGGCTTTATTTTACCCCAGAAAAATTGGACGAAATCCTTGACCCAGACGAAGAAATGATTGCGGCAGTTTTAGCAAGTCATTTAATTAATCATAAAAAAACCGTAAATTCGTCTGCCTCAACGGTTGGAGTGGCTTTGCAGGAGAGTTCTTGGAAAGCGAATCGGTTGAATTACAGGTAGTGATTAGTGATTGGTTATTAGTTGTTGATTTAAAATATTTGGGTTCTACTATGATTTATACGGAAATCCAATTTCTTAGCTCACGGAAGCCTTCGGTTTCACCGAAGGCTTCCGTGAGCCCGTACAAATCGTAGTTGAACCAATATTTTTTAACTAATTTACTTTTTCCGACAACCTTTAACTATTCACTAATCACCAATAACTAATAACTAAAACAATGGCATTTAACGACCAACTAAATTCAGCAAAACAATCAACGATGAACTTTTTTAAAAAGCTATTTATCGGACTAATCGTAATCGCACTTTTGGGTGTTGCAATTACTTTCATTTTAACGCAATTCCCTTATTCTGAGGGAGATAGAGCGGGTGTTGTCTCGAAATTATCAAGAAAAGGGTATGTCATCAAGACCTCAGAAGGCGAACTTAACGTAGGAGCTCAGGGACAAGTTGGAAATATGTCTAATAACTTGTGGGCGTTTACTATTGCGAGCGGAGATGAAAAATTATCGAAAGATATTGAAGATGCTATGACTTCTGGCAAGCGTGTAAAATTGCATTACGAGCAACGCTATTTGAAATTCTTTTGGATGGGCGATACGGATTATTTTGTTACGAGTGTAGAAGCGACAAAATAGGTTTTTAGGTATGAGGTATGAGGTATGAGGTAAAAAAAGTCGAATTCTGATTTTTGAGTTCCTAAAACAATCATTATTTTTCAGATTTTTACCTCATATCTACGACTTCATACCTCATACCTAACTACTACCTATAAAGAAAGCGTCGAAAGTACATCATTCATATTTCTAACCGCAATTGCAGATTTTGCAAAAGCCGCTTGCTCTTCTTCATTCAATTGATAATCGATGATTTTCTCCCAACCCGTTTTTCCTAAAACAACTGGCACACCCATACAAATATCTGATTGACCATATTCACCTTCCAAAAGCACTGAACAAGGAATTACACGCTTCTCATCACGGATGATTGACTCAACTACTGCCATCGTAGCTGCACCTGGGGCGTACCAAGCTGATGTTCCCAACAAACCTGTCAATGTTGCACCACCCACCATCGTATCAGCCGCTACTTTTTGTAGAGTCTCAGCATCCGCATAATTAGAAACTGGCGTACCGTTCCATGTCGCAAGACGAGTCAAAGGAATCATCGTTGTATCACCGTGTCCACCGATAACGGTTGCGTGTAAATCGTTCGGAGAAACGTTCATTGCCAAAGACAAATAACACTTAAAACGTGCCGAATCCAAAGCACCACCCATACCAATAATACGGTTTTTAGGCAATCCAGAGGCTTTGAGGGCTAAATATGTCATTGTGTCCATTGGATTAGAAACAATTACGAAAATAGCATTTGGCGAGTATTTTAAGATATTATCAACCACACTTTTTACAATCCCAGCGTTCACGCCGATAAGCTCCTCACGAGTCATACCAGGCTTACGTGGAAGCCCCGAAGTTATCACAACTACATCAGAATCAGCAGTAGCCTCATAGTCATTGGTTACACCCTTAAACGAAGTGTCCCATCCCAAAATAGCCGCCGTTTGGAACATATCCAAGGCTTTTCCTTCGGCAAAACCTTCCTTAATATCAAGGATTACAACCTCTTTGGCTAATTCTTTTCTGACAATATTATCGGCAGTAGTAGCACCAACCGCTCCTGCACCTACAACAGTTATTTTTGACATAATTACTTTTGAATTTATTTTTTATGAAATACGTTTAAAATTTGACACAAAAGTACGTCATTTGTAAATTCAGAAAACAAATTTTGATTGATTTATAGAAAATACTCAAAGAAATGTTGGTAAATTGAAATATTGAAAGACATTGCACTAAACTTTACGCCCAAAAAACCATCAAACCATGAACAAAGAAGATTTAATAACCAAAGTCTTAAAATCCATTTTTTTTAAATTGGCAACCAATAAAGCTGGGAAATATGTGGGTAAAGGATTAGCTGTTTTAGAATTATTGCGTGAAGCCCTCACCAAAGCAAAAACCGTTGCCGACAAACAAAATAAAGGTATCGGACAAGTTTTAGCCGAGAAAATAACGATGCTGAGTAGAATGGTAAAGGCTTATATTTCAGGCGATTACAAAATTATTCCGTGGTCTTCTATCGTGAAAATCATTGCGGTTTTAATTTATTTCATTTCACCGATAGACTTTATTCCAGATTTTTTACCAGTAATTGGTCTTACTGATGACCTTGCCCTTGTGGTTTGGTTATTTTCATCTTTACAAGAAGATTTTGCTGATTTTGAGGCTTGGGAGAAGGGGAATTTGTCGAACAACTAAATTTAGAATAATGGACACAACATTAAATTTCAATGTACCACTCACATTTCTGCAAGTTACAGAAATTGTAAAACAGCTCCCTAATCCTGAAAAAGCTCAGTTAGCCAAACTTTTACAACGAGAAGTAAAAGAAAAAAGTAATAATAACATAGAAACACATTTTGCCTCTCAATCAGTTTTAGCAAAAGATTGGCTTAACCCAGAAGAAGACTTAGCATGGCAAGATTTATAAAAGGTGATATTGTGGTTTTACCTTTTCCATTTTCAGATTTATCATCATCAAAACGTCGTCCTGCCTTAGTATTAGCAGATTTACAAGGAGATGATATAATCCTTTGTCAAATAACCAGTAAGAATACTCGTGATAATTCAGCTATTTCACTTGAAAATAGTGATTTAACAAGTGGCTCTCTCGCCACAAGTTCAAACATCAGACCGAATAGATTATTTACCGCAGATAAAGGAATTATTGCTTATACTTTGGGATGTGTTTCTCAAACCAAATATTCAGAAGTTGTAGAAGAAATAAACAGTTTAATAGAGTGGTAATTTAGACTTTTTGACAAAATTTATAACTCATAACTCATAACTCATAACTCAAAATCCGTATCTTTACGGAAATTTTAATACTTACAAACATGACAATAGCATCAATTTTTCTAATTTTTAATATGGGAGCTCCTGAATTAGTTTTGGTAGGTTTAGCAATTTTATTATTCTTCGGAGGTAAAAAACTTCCAGAATTAATGAAAGGCTTAGGAAAGGGCATGAAAGAATTTAAAGATGCTCAAAAAGACGTTACAGACCAAATTTCAAAAGGTTTAGACGACAACAAATAGTATCATAAGTTTTCTTTTGAAGCATAGTTCAGATGAGAAAATCGTCTTGGCTATGCTTTTGTTTTTATAACCGTTTAACTTTGCCACTAAGGCACAAAGTCTCAAAGTTTTCTAATAATCTTAACTTTTTCTTTGTGTCTTGGTGACTTGGTGGCTACATAAGTACCAATGAAATACAACAATTTACAATCCATACAAACTGACCTCCACGCTGAGAAAATCACCTGTCGCCAATTGGTAGAATTTTATCTGAAAAATATTGAAGAAAAGAATCAAAAATTGAATGCTTTTCTATCAATTTACGCAGACGAATCTTTACAAAAAGCGGATGAAATTGATGTTAAAATCAAAAATAAAACCGCTGGAAAATTGGCAGGTATGGTCTTGGGAATCAAGGATTTACTGTGTTATAAAGACCATATTTCACAAGCTGGAAGTAAAATTTTGAATGGCTTTGAATCGCAATTCAATGCAACCGCCGTTCAACGAGCTTTGGATGAAGATGCTATCATCATCGGACGACAAAATTGTGATGAATTTGGGATGGGTTCGACTAACGAAAACTCAGCTTTTGGACCATGTTTGAATGAAATTGGCGAAAATCGAGTAGCTGGTGGTTCATCAGGCGGTTCAGCCGTGGCAGTACAGGCGGATATGTGTTTGGCTTCTTTGGGTACAGACACAGGCGGTTCCGTAAGGATGCCCGCTGGATTTTGTGGACTGGTTGGCTTAAAACCCACTTATTCAAGAGTTTCTCGATGGGGATTGATTGCCTACGCCTCCTCATTTGACTGCATCGGACCTATCACAAAATCGGTTGAAGATGCTGCAATTTTATTGGAAGTCATTGCTGGGTATGATGAACAAGATAGTACGGTTTCAAATTTGCCTGTTGAAAAATATTCTGAATTAAATCTTGAAAAGAAAAAACTCAAAATTGGCTATTTGAAAGATGCCGTAGAGAGTAAAGGATTACAAGCGGAAGTAAAAGCGGCAACTTTGGCAAAATTGGAATTTCTAAAATCACAAGGGCACGAAGTAGAAGCGGTAGATTTTCCTTTGATAAAGTCCTTTCTACCAACGTATTACATTTTGACAACCGCCGAAGCAAGTTCAAATCTTAACCGTTTTGACGGTGTAAGATTTGGACATCGGAGTTCTGAGGCAACGGATTTGATGTCGCTTTATAAAAAATCAAGATTTGAAGGTTTTGGAAAAGAAACCAAGAAAAGAATCATGTTGGGAACTTTTGTACTGAGTGCCAATTATTACGATGCTTATTATACCAAAGCCCAAAAAGTCAGGCGATTAATTAAAGAATATACGGACGGATTATTAGAAAAATACGACTTTATCGTTTGCCCGACCACGCCCACAACTGCCTATAAATTGGGCGAAAAGACTGCTGACCCAATCCAAATGTACTTGGGCGATTTATTCACGGTGCAAGCCAATGTGGTGGGTTTACCAGCGATTTCGATTCCAAATGGGGTTGATAATAAGGGCTTACCGATTGGCTTTCAGATAATGGCAGGAGCTTTTCGAGAAGCGGATTTACTGAACTTTGCGAAAAGCATTGAGTAACTCATTTTACGCAAAACCGCTCTTTTTCAACGGATTGAAATCCGTTGTTAGGACATCGTTCATCCCTCTGGGATTATTCTCTACGAACAAGTCCCATCGGGACTATCTATATCCTAACAACGGGTTTTAACCCGTTGCAGATAAGAAGTTTGTAACATGAGTGAGTAATATTCCCACAATAAAAATTAGATTTTTTAGTTATATTTTTATAATTTTGTGATACTTTGTACAACCATTAACCACTTAGCCCACAGTCAATTAACTCCTTACTTTATGACATTTGCCACCATCAAATCTTACGTTATTGGCTCACTGTTACTGACAGGCTTTGCTATGAACGCACAGGTAACAGGTAGTACAGACCAACCCGTTTCAGCGGATACTTCCACCGTTACAACGTCTCAACCCATTGTTTTAGAACAAACTTGGTTGATTGACCCTGCCATTATTCAGCCACGATTACAGGCTTTACAAAATGAGATTCCATTGACTTATAACTCTACGACTCATCAATTCGTAGAATATTTTGCTTATCGTAAACCATCATTTACCAAAACAATGTTGGAACGCAAGGGCGTTTATTTTCCTTTGTACGAAAAATATTTGAAGAAATACGGTTTACCCGATGAATTAAAATATTTGTCATTGATAGAATCAGGATTAAACCCAAAAGTGATTTCACGTGCAGGAGCAGGTGGGCTTTGGCAATTCATGCCAAAAACTGCAAGGATTGATTTTGGTTTGAAAATAGATGAGTATATTGATGAACGCTTTGACCCAGAAGCGGCAACAGAAGCAGCTTGCAAGTACATGAAACAATTATACCGAATTTTTGGAGATTGGCAAATGGTCTTAGCGGCTTATAACACAGGACCAGGTAATGTTAAACGTGCCATCAGACGTTGTAATGGTAATCAAACTTTTTGGACAATTTATGATTGCTTACCCCGTGAAACCCGTGGATATGTACCTCAATATATTGGTATCTTATACATGATGAATCACGCAGATTCACACGATATTTTTCCTGAGACCCTCGAAACAGCCATTGCACACGATACAATTCATATAAATTCCTTTTTGGATTTAGATAAATTAGCCAGTTTGAGTTCGATTAATTTAGAGGAAATTCAAAAATTAAACCCTCAAATCCTTACGCACATCTTGCCTGGGCATACACGTAATTTTGCGTTAAAATTACCAAAAAACGATATGGCTTTTTTCAAAGCAAATCGTCAGACCATTTTGGATTCAGCTACCAAAATTCAACCAACTTATATAGAGTCCATTGCACAACCCGCAGAGGTTTATGCCAGCAATTCTACCTCATCAGATGAACGCCCTATTATCATTACGACTCCTGTAATGGGTAGTTCTTCGAGTTCAGAACCAAAAATGATAGTCGAACAAGAGATTATTGAGGATGATATTGAGGATGTTGTTATTAACAAAAAACCGAAGAAAAAGTCCTACACTGTGCGTAAAGGTGATAATTTAACGGATATAGCGGATAAATTTGACGTTGAGATTTATGATATTAAAGTTTGGAACCGTCTTCACCGTACAACGATTGTACCTGGTCAGAAATTAGTAATTTATAAAGAGACTGCTGTAACGAGCCAAATAAAATACGCACGGAGTAATAACCGTGAAAAAGAAGCCGTTAAGAAAGGGAAAAATAAATTTTATAGCGTTCAAAGTGGCGATACGCTATGGAATATCTCACAACGTTACGGAGGAATTTCGATTGATAAATTAAAGAAATTGAACGGAATCAAAGGAAATGTTGTGAAGGCTGGAATGAAAATTAGAGTTTCATAAATTAAGGGTCAGGGATTGGGAGTTAGGGGTTAGATGGTTAAGTCATACAGGTCATCTTCAAAATCTAATAAATTAAAAAAATCCGCATAACTTTTCCGTTGTGCGGATTTTTTATGAGACTCATCCACTTATTTTCTTAACAAAAGTCGGTTCTACTGTGATTTATGCAAGATATAACGTCGTGGAGGTTTAACCCACAGTGGAACTGCTCCACGACGCTGATAGCTTAATAACTTTTCCGCATAAATCGTAGTAGAACCCAAACATCGAAAAACGAAAAACAAACATCAATATTATGATTGCATACATTGACGGAAAATTAACTTACAAAGACCCCGCTTACGTAATTATTGACGTAAATGGTGTGGGTTACGAAATTAAAATATCTTTACAAACCTACTCAGCCCTGCAAGATGGTAATGAGCGTTGTAAACTTTTTACTTACCTCAGCATCAAGGAAGACTCACATACTCTTTTTGGGTTCAAGGAACAAGACGAGAAAATGCTTTTCCTTGATTTATTGAGCGTTTCGGGCATTGGACCGAGTACGGCTTTGGTGATGCTTTCGTCAATGTCTTCGGGAGAAATTCGTCACGCTTTGATGAATGAGGATGTCAAAACGATTCAAAGCATCAAAGGCATTGGAGCAAAAACTGCCGCCAGAGCCATTATTGAGCTAAAAGATAAACTCCGTAAAGAAAATATGCTGGGCGGTGCGTCAACGGCTACCACAATATTTGGCGTTTCAAATGCGAAAGTCAAAAATGAAGCATTGGCAGCGTTAGTTACACTCGGGATTCCTAAAAATGTAGCTGAAAAGAGTATTGAGGCTATTTTGAAAAAAGAAGGTGATGATGTTACCGTTGAGCAACTGATTAAATTGGCACTTCGTTAGTTGTTATTGGGGAATTGATTACTAGGGAACTGGTTACTGGAAAAATAGTAGAACTTTCTTTTATGTCTCCCCAATTCTTAATAACAAACTGATGTTACGCAAAGGTCAAGGTTGAGCATCTCCGATGCTATTTTGCCCTCTGTTTTCTTTTCTACAAAGGTCATACTTCTCCGAAGTAGTATCGGGAAAATTACTTCGGAGAAGTACAACCTTTGTAGAAGGTGTAAAAACGAGAGTCTCAGCATCGGAGATGCTCAACCTTAAAGTTTGCGTAACATCAGTAACCAATCCTAAATAACCAATTTCCAATTTACCAGTTCACTAATAATCAATAACCAAATTTTTCTAATCCTTTTATAATATTGGCAGGGTTTTAGACGTTTGAAATTTAGACTCTTGGACAAAATTTTATCCAAACTTCGTACCACAGACTTCATTTTGTTTGTACGATAAACAGACTGAAGCCTACAATACTAAAAAAACACTATTTCTGTAAACTACTAAGCTAATCAACTGTGCAACATAAAAAGTTTTACATAATTTCTGGATTTTTTATACTTTCGGTTTTTGCATCGCTTGCTTGGGTTGCCCCCTTGCGTGATGTCGTGTCCAGCAATCGTGTACGCAAAGCATTATTTTTATCTTCCAAAACTGACTCCATCGTCAAATCAGGTCGTCGTCCAAGGTTCAAACTTAAAGACCGTCGTTCAAATCGCTTTTCTGAAAAAACGCCTACTTCTCCTTTCGTTATCAAAGACCCCAAAGACATTAGTACCGAGTTCAAATTGGACTCTGTGGGCAAGATTTCTGTGTATGAAAAAACGAAGGACTTAAAAGGAAATGATAATTTCAGACCAGCGGAAAGAATGACGATTCAAGACTTCAATAATCGCCAGCAAGACCGCTTTATGAAGGATTATTGGAAGAAATTTGCGGCTTCACAAGATGGAAATGATGAAACAAAAGGGAGAGGTTTTCTTCCCAAAATAGAACTCCCACCCGCCATTGACCGTATTTTTGGCGGTTCAAAGATTGATTTCAAACCTGCGGGGAACATTCAGTTAGATATTGGTTATATCTCTAACTTTTATGACAATCCTGCTACCCCAGTTGATTTGAGAAGAATTAGTAATTTGTTATTTCAACAACAAGCACAAATAAATTTTCAAGGAAAAATTGGTGATAAGTTAAATATCAATACCAATTTTGACACCAAAGCAAGTTTCAATTTTCAGAATCAATTAAAACTAAACTGGAGAACTAACGAAGAAGATATTTTACAAAATATTGAAGTCGGCAATACTTCATGGCAATTAAATAGTCAGTTGATTCCTGGTATTCAAAACCTGTTTGGACTCAAAACAATGATGCGTTTTGGAAACTTGGATATTACTACGGTCATTGCCCAACAGCGTTCAAAACAAGACTGTATCACGCTGAGAGGCGGTTCGCAAGGAAAAGGATTTGAAATTAAAGCAAGTAATTATGATGAAAATAGGCACTTTTTCCTTTCTCAATATTTTAGAGATAATTATGAGAAATCTCTGAAAAACCTCCCGATGATTACCTCGGGCGTAACCATTACACGTATAGAAGTATATGTTACAAACCGTACACAGACCACTGAAACGCTTAGAAACTTAGTTGGATTTTCGGATTTAGGAGAAGGAAAGCCTTTTAATATTGCAAAAGTCCAGCCATTAGGGGGAAAAAATGAAAGAAGTCCCGTTGATAATAAAAACAATAATTTATTCAATAAGTTAAAAGCTGACTCGGCAAGTCTGAGAAAAGCTAACGAAACTACTTTCAGATTGGAGTCTAACTTTGGCTTACAAAAAGGAACTGACTTTGACCTGCTACGTGGGGCTAAACGCCTGACAGAAAGGGAGTTTAGATACCACCCTGAGTTAGGTTATATTTCCCTAATAAATCCTTTAAGAAATGATGAAGTCTTGGCGGTATCTTATGAATACACCCAAAATGGACAACGTCATCAAGTAGGAGAATTAACGGAAGATTATCAAGGACTACAAGATAATAAGGTTTTGTTTTTGAAGTTAATCAAATCTTCTACCCTCCGCAATACGCTTCCTTCCTCATTTAACCCTAATGCTGTACCGCATCCAATGTGGAATTTGATGATGAAAAATGTTTATTCTTTGAATACACAATCCATCAATAGACAAGGTTTTCAATTTAGGGTAATTTATAAAGATGATGCTACTGGAGTTGATAATCCTAACTTACAAGAGGGACTTTATTTGAAAGATATTCCACTACTCAGGGTCCTCGGGCTTGACAAACTCAATACCAATAATGACCCTCAACCCGATGGAAATTTTGATTTTGTAGAAGGCGTAACCGTAGATAGTAAAAATGGTAAGATTATTTTTCCCGTCCTCGAACCTTTTGGTAGTTCTTTAAAAGCTAAATTTACCCCAGAAGAGATTGGTAAATTGATAGCAGACAAATATGTTTTTGATAAATTATATTCTCTTACGCAAACGGATGCGATTCAATTAGCAAGTAGAGATAAATTTTTCTTGAAAGGAAGTGTTCAATCGGGCGTGGGAGGTGATGTTTCGTTACCTTTTGGCGTTGATGCGAAATCCGTTCAAGTAACCGCAGGAGGCGTTCCACTTGCCGCAGGAACGGATTATATCGTTGAACCTCAGTCTGGTAAGGTTCGTATTTTGAGTGGTGGCGTTTCTAATTCGGGTCGTGAAATAAGGATTTGTTACGAAAAACCTGATTTGTTCAATAATCAAATTCGGACGATGCTTGGTATGCACGTTGATTATACCGTTGGGCAAAATTTACACTTGGGCGGAACGATTCAGCACATGGGCGAAAGTCCTCCTGGGTTTTTACGCCGTGTGCAAATGGGTAACGAACCCGTGAGTAATACGATTTTTGGATTCGATGCTGCCATTCAACAAAAATCAAACTTCTTGACTCGGATGATTGATGCCCTCCCTTTGATTTCGACAAAGGAAACCTCCGCATTTGATTTTACGGGTGAATATGCTCAATTAATCCCTGCCGTCAATAACGATGTGCAAGACAATGCTTTTATTGATGATTTTGAAGCAGCACGAAACATTTTTAGCCTCAATGGACAACCCACCGCTTGGAAACCTGGAGCTACTCCGCTAAATTTTGAACAAGGAAATCCAAGGAACTATGATAAAAACTTCAAAAGAGCCAAGATTTCTGCTTACGTGGCAGATTTTAGTTTGTTCAGAGGTGATGGCGGAAGTTTAGATAATTTAGGAATTAATACATCTGAATCACAAAACTTTGTCTATGAACGAACCGTCTCTGTTCAATCTCTTTTCCCGAATAGAACAAATACAGGTATCAGTGGTGTAACAAATGTTCCCATAAATGTTCTGGATATTTCGTATTTTCCAGAAGAAAGAGGTATTTATAATTTTAATAAAGACTTGACTTCCGAAGGACTTTTAAGGAATCCTGCCCAAAATTTTGGAGCAATTACCCGTGCCATCACTTCTGATACAGATTTTGACAATGCCAATATCGAAACCTTAGAATTTTGGATGATGGATCCATTGGTTGGAGGTGAAAATGGCGTTGTTCGAGCAACGGGCGACCCTGCAAAAGATGCTGAAAATAGTGTGAAACGTATTTCAAAAGGAGGAAAATTGGTTTTCAACTTGGGGGATGTTTCGGAAGATTTTGTACCTGATGGGTTCTCGAATTTTGAAAATGGTATTCCCGCAGGTGAGAAAATTGAAGGTGGTGCTAAACAAAATGTAGAACGTACTATCTGGGGAATTGCTCCGACTCAACAGTTTGTTATCAGTGCCTTTTCAACAGGTACTGATGAAAACAGAACCGCCCAAGATGTAGGATTAGACGGAATGCCCAATTTTTCATCGCCTACCAATGAGGTATTTAATGAAACAACTATTTTTAGTAGTTATCTCAATTCATTAACAGGTAAAATTTCTCCAAACGCATTAGCAAAAATCAAACTTGATCCAGCAGGTGATGACTTTGTCCATTATTTGAACGAACAATACAATGGCTCTTCGAGTTTGATTTTACGTTATAAAAACTACATGGGTTTAGAGAATAACTCGCCAACAACCAATTCCTCAACGGCAAGCACCAATTCTGGTTTTACCGAAGCAAATAACCAACAACCAGACCGTGAAGACTTGAATCAAGACAATACGGTCAATGATAATGAAGCCTATTTTGAGTATGAAATTGATATTAAACAAGGTTCATTGGACGTAGGAAAAAACTATATTGTAGATAAAATTATTGAAAATGGAGCAACATGGTATTTATTTAGGATTCCATTAAAAGCACCTACCAAAGCCTACGGAGGCATCAATGGATTAAAAAATATCCGTTTTATCCGTACTTATTTGACTGGTTGGGAAGCACCCGTAGTTTGTCGTTTTGCGGCATTTCAACTAACGGGATTTCAATATCGTAAATATACGGAGGACCTCGGTACGAATGGTTTACAAAACCTCCCAGAACCACCAGATGATAAGTTCAAAATATCTGCCGTAAGTATTGAGGAAAATGGGTCTATTGAAGGAGGTAATAACAAAGGGAATGAGTCGGTTGCTTATGTAGTTCCTCCTGGGTTTCAACGTGATACTGATGTAACGACCATTAATAATGCTGAACTCAATGAACAATCCATGAGTTTGTGCGTAGAGGGACTAAGAGATGGTGAATCGAAGGCGGCTTTCAAAAATACGCTACTTGATTTTATCAATTACAAAAACCTTAAAATGTTTATCAGTATGAACTCCGTGGATGCTTCTGCCAATAAACAAGTGAAAGCATTTATCCGATTTGGAACTGATTTAAAAGATAATTATTACGAAATAGAAACCCCTGAATTAGAAAGAACTCCCTTCGGAAATAATACCGCCGAACAAGTATGGATAGAAAATAATTCCATTGACATACCCTTTGAAGCCATAAAAAGCGTAAAATTAGCCCGAGACCGAGACCCTAAATCTCAACTGTCAGTTCCTTTTTCACAAAAAATAGGAAGATATATCGTAACTGTTGTAGGTCGTCCTGATTTGAGTACGGTTTTGACCACGATGATTGGGGTAAGGAATCCACTAAAAACTGATAAAACACCCGAAGATAAAGGTCGGGATGAGTCGTTTTGTATTTGGGTAAACGAACTGCGAGCCAGTGGTTTTGAACAAACTTCTGGACAAGCCGCCATCGGAAAATTAAGCCTAAAATTAGCCGATTTTGCAAATATTACCGTCAATGGTTCATTCAAAAACTATGGCTTTGGAGGAGTTCAGTCGAAGATTTCGGAACGTGCCAGAGAGAATACCCTCGAATACGGAATTGCCGCAAATATCAACGTGGACAAACTTTTACCCGAAAAATGGGGTTTGAAAATTCCCCTTTACGTAACCTACGACAGAAAGAATATTACCCCAAGATTTAATCCACTTGACCCTGATGTTCCTTTGGATAGTTCTTTGGCAAATATCAACGGTGCAAATGCAGAAGCTGAACGAGAAAATTATCGAAAATCAGTGGAAGATAACACCGAGAGAAAAGGTATCAATTTAACGAATGTAAGAAAAGTAAAAACAGGGCAAAATACCGTTTCTCGCCCTTGGGATGTAGAAAATATTACCCTAACGTATGCCTTCTCTGAACTGACTCGTAACAATACTTTGATAGACGAATATCGTCAGACTCAGTACAAAGGAGGTATTGCGTATTCGTTTACGGGAAATCCAAAACCGATTGAACCTTTCAAAAAAATCAAGTCTGACCATCCGCTGATGCGTTGGATAAAAGATTTTAATTTTACGCCACTACCTAACTCAGTAACGTTGAGGGCTGATATGGATAGAAGTTTTATAAAAACTCAACTTCGTAGTTCAGAACCTCCTCCAACTACGGGAGGAGCAGGCACACCAAAACTTACGAGCAAGGGTGTAGAGCCACTTTATGAAAAATATTGGTTATTTAATAGGGCTTATAATTTAAACTGGAATCTGACTAAAAGCGTTGTGGTAGGTTATAATGCAACTGCAAATGCCATTATTGATGAGCCTTATGGTGGATTAGAAAGTCAATCGGAACGAGATTCAGTAATGAGGAATCTGAGACGGTTTGGACGGACAAAAGGTTTTGACCAACAAGTAAATATCGTATGGCGTTTGCCATTAAACAAATCACCATTAACAGACTGGATGTCAGCTGATTACAGTCATCGTTTTGGGTATAATTATGTTGCAAATTCTCTTGAAATTAAGGATGATGACGGTTATTTATTTGGAAATATTATAAAAAATACCCGTAACAGAAGTATTAACGGCAAGATAGATTTAGTTGCTTTGTACAACCGTGTACGTGCTTTGAAATTAGCTAATCAACCCAGAGTTTCACGTAAAAATGTGGCACGAAACCCTGGTGATGATGAAGATATTATTAAACCTCAGCCTAATTTACTACGTAGTGTAACTCGTTTATTGATGGCAATTCGTGGTATTCAAGTCAATTACAACATTGACGAAGCCACAACCTTAGCTGGATTTTTACCAACTCCAGGAATCTTGGGTTTAAACAGTGTCAATTCGTCGCCTGGGATTGGTTTTATTACGGGTAGTCAAGATGCGGATATTAGATTCAGAGCGGCAGAGAATGGTTGGCTTACCAAGAGTAGCATAACCAATGTTCCTTTTGTTCAAACAAGAACTCAAAATTTGACCTATCGTACTGCGGTTGAGCCTTTTAAAGATTTTAAAATACAATTAGAAGGTAAATGGAGTAGAGGAGATAATTATCAAGAAATATTCCGTGCGAGCGGTGAAAATAGAAAATTTGAAAGCCAAAGCCCTGTACGTTCTGGAAATTATAGTATGTCATTTTTGTCATTTTTGACAGCCTTTGACAGCAATTCGCCCGATGATAATTCGGAGATTTTTAATCGTTTTAGAAGTTATCGTGAAATTATTTTAAAGCGATTAAATACAGAAAAAGGAAGTATCGGAGAATATAACAAAAACTCACAAGATGTATTGATTCCTGCATTTTTTGCGGCATACAGTGGCGTTTCTCCTGATAAAGTAAGCTTCTCCCCTTTCATGAATATTCCGTTACCCAACTGGCGGTTAGATTATAGCGGATTAGCAAATGTAGGTTGGTTTAAAAAGAAATTTACTAATATTTCAATCCAACACGCTTACTCATCTACGTATAGCGTAGGTAATTTTATTTCGTCCTTAGAATATTCAGACCCATATCAGCTCAATCTGAACAATCTGATGTACCCACTATCCTCAAAGGTCAACGAAGATGGAAGTTTAATACCTGTATATGTGATGAGTTCAATATCTTTTCAAGAGAAATTTTCGCCTTTGATTAGTTTTGATGCTACTACAAAAAACAGAATATCCATCAGAGTTGCATACAGTCAGGAAAGAAGTATTGGTTTGACTCCTTCTAATAATTATGTTAATGAATTGAGTAGCAAAGATTTATCTATCAAAGTTGGTTTTAATGGTTTGTCGTCATTAAGTAGTAAAGGAAGAAGTAGAGCGGAAGCCAATAGACAAGGAGAATCCGCTACCCGTGGTGATGGAGAACCTGTAAGACCTCAAAAAACAATGCCATTAGGGCGGAAGATTTTGAATGAAATGAAATTCGATGCTCAATTAACATTAAGAGACAACAGAACGATTCAACGTAAATTGGACTCAGCCCCCGTGGTTTCACAAGGCTTTTCTCAATTTATATTTAGACAAACCGCCGCTTATGAAGTCAATAAAAAGTTGATGGTAACTGCATTTTATGATAAGGGTTTTACGAGTCCGTATATTTCATCAACCTTCTTCCGTTCAGAAGATAGAGCAGGTGTTACAATAACTTTCAAGCTATCAGAATAATTCTAATCTATTTTTTCTTAACTTGCAGTAAAATCAACAAATAAGAAAAAAATTTACCAAAACTTAAACTTTTACAAATAAAAACAATGAATTTTCCAGCAGAACTTCGTTACACAAAAGAACATGAATGGGTTAAATTAGACGGTGATATTGCCACCGTAGGCATTACAGATTTTGCACAAGGCGAGTTAGGAGACATCGTTTATATAGAAATCGAATCAGTAGGACAAACCCTTGCACAGGACGAGATTTTTGGTTCAGTCGAAGCCGTTAAAACTGTTTCTGATTTATTTTTACCAATAGCAGGTGAAGTTTTGGAAGTAAACGGAGCATTGAACGACCAACCAGAATTAGTAAATACTGACCCTTTTGGTGCAGGTTGGATGATTAAAATGAAAGTTACGAACGTGACAGATGTTGATGCCTTGATGGATGTTGATACGTACCAAGCTCATACTGGTCATTAATACTATTTTATATTTTTGTAAAGCCCTGACAATCAGGGCTTTTTTTTGATAAAAATGAAAATCCTTATCCGTTCCGCTAAAATAATTTGTAAAAGTTCTGAAACTCACGGTCAGACCAAAGATATATTTATCGAAAATGGCATTATTCGTCAAATTGGAGATGTTATTTTGCTTGAAGCCGACGAAACCATTGAGGGCAACGATTTGCACGTTTCCGTAGGTTGGTTTGATATGCGAGTTCACCCCAAAGAACCAGGTTTTGAATATAAAGAAAGCCTCGAATCAATGGAGGCAACCGCCTTGGCTGGTGGTTTTACAGAAATTGCCTTATTGCCCAATACTCAGCCAGTTGCACAAACCCGAGAGAGCATAAATTACCTAAAACGTTCAGGTGAAAAAGTGAAATTTCATCCAATGGCTGCCGTTACCATTAAATGCGAAGGTAAAGACTTTACCGAAATGATTGACCTCCACAAAGCGGGTGCTGTGGCTTTTACAGACGGTGAGCATTCTATTCAAAATCCAGATATTTTATTGAAGAGTTTGCAGTATCTTACGCAGTTTGGTGGATTATTAATCAATCATCCCGAAGATACTCATTTGACTCACTTTGGGCAAATGCACGATGGTTCAGTTAGTACGTTTTTGGGCATGAAAGGTATGCCCCAAATGGCGGAGGAAATAATGTTAATGCGAGATTTAAAATTATTGGAATACGTCCTCCAAACGCCTTTTATCCCAGAATTTAAAGGTAAAAGCCTTCTACATTTTTCTTGTATTTCTTCCGCAGAAACCATCAATTTAGTCAGAATGGGTAAGGAAATGGGGCTGCCCATTACTTGCGATGTAGCCGCTCACCAACTCTGTTTTACTGAAAATGATTTGATAGATTTTGATAGTAATTTCAAAGTAAACCCTCCTTTTCGCACTCAGGAAGACGTGGAAGCACTTTGGGAAGGATTGGCGGATGGCACAATCGACGTGATTGTATCTGACCACAATCCACAAGATGAGGAATCGAAGAAATTAGAATTTGATATGGCGGAGTTTGGCGTTACTGGATTAGAAACCGTTTTTGCTTCAATTATTACTTACAATAAAAACTTATCCATCGAAGATATTATTGAAAAATTAACGAATAACCCACGGGAGATTTTAAAACTAAAAAGTCCCAAAATTGAGGCAAATGTAAAGGCAAATTTGACGGTCTTCTCCCCTACTCAAGAATGGATTTACGAAGAAAAAAATATTGTTTCAAAATCAAAAAATTCTCCTTTTATTGGCAAAACTTTGAAAGGGAAGGTCATAAAAGTTATTGTATAAAAACCTAACCAAATGTTCAACAAATCATTTATAAAAAACATATTGCTTTATGGCATCATCGCAGGCTGTCTCACCTTAACATATTGCTTCATAGTTCGGGCAATGGGAGGCGTTCCTTTGGATGGCAAAAAAGCCCCTACCATCATTCTGAGCCTTATTTGCATGGTTTTGTCAGTAAAAGCCTATCGTAAAAATAACCCCGATGATACTTTACATTTTTGGGAGGGCTTGGTAGTTGCCAATTTGACCAATCTCACGGGTGCGTGTGTAAGTGCGATTGGACTTTATTTTTGGCTCAATGGCAGTGGAAATGACGTTTTGACAACCTACATCAATGAAAGTATAAAAACGTTAAATATTCCTCCTGTTAAAGATGGTTACATCAAAGAAATGGGCGAGGCTTCTTTCAAATCATTAATAGAGGGTTTCAAAATGCTATCCCCAAAAAACATCGCCACCGACGAAATCACGGGCTTGAAAGGAAAACTTCCTTTGGGCGTATTAATTTCTATCATGATTTCTTTGTATTTTAGGCGTGGATATGTGAATTAGCCTTTTTACAGTATTATCAAATCATAAACAAAAACAAAATTCTTTTATGGAAAATCAAACTACTACTACTCGTACCGCTCTTAAATGGGGCGTAATTATTGGCATTGTATTTAGTGTTTACAACGTGATTATTTGGGTATCTGGACAAATTGGTAATCAAACGCTTACTTACTTTACCTATCCAGTTCTTGCCGCAGGTATTTATTTTGCAATGAAAGAATTTAGGAATGAAAATCAAGGATTTATGTCTTATGGTCAAGGACTTGGGCTTGGAACGATGCAAGGTGCCATAATTGGAGTACTTACTGGACTATTCACATTTGTTTACATGAAGTTCATTGATACATCCCTGACTGAGCAAATGATAAAAATTGCGGAAAAAAATCTGGAAAAACAAGGAACCCCCGATGAACAAATTGATCAAGCAATGGAAATGACTAAAATGTTCATGACTCCAGGTGCTTTCTTTGTGATACTGGTTTTGACATGGACATTCTTTAGTTTTGTTTTTTCACTAATTATTTCAGCTATCTTGAAAAAAGAAAAGCCTGTTTTTCAATAATTTTTTTTGAAAATTCAGTGTAATTTTAAGCCCCCCAGATTTGCCAACTTTTTTTGAAAGTTGGCAAATCTAATTCCAACAAGTTATATCGCACTTTATCCAACTTAAAAACTTTGTAACTCAGCAAATTCTCAATGTATCAAATTTTCAAAAAAGAACTCAATTCATTCCTCAATTCACTGATTGGTTATATCGTAATTGGTGTGTTTTTGACGGCTACGGGGCTACTTACATGGTTTTTTAAAGACAATATTCTTGACTTTGGATATGCCGACATGAGTCTGTTTTTTCAAATTTCACCCTACTTATTTTTATTTCTCATTCCTGCAATTACAATGCGGGCGTTTGCCGAGGAAGTAAAATCGGGAACGATTGAGTTACTTTTTACAAAACCGCTGTCTAAATGGGAAATAGTTTTAGGAAAATACTTGGCAAGTTGTTTTCTAATTCTATTGTCATTACTACCCACTTTACTTTTTTATTATTCTGTCTATCAATTAGGTAATCCACAAGGTAATATAGATTCGGCGGCAGTTTTTAGTTCTTATTTGGGATTGTTCTTTTTGGGATGTGTCTTTGCGGCTATTGGCGTAATGATGTCGTCTTTTACCGACAACCAAGTAACCGCCTTTGTGTTGTCATTTATCATTTGCTTAATCCTGTACTATGGTGTTGGACAATTAGCTCAACTACCTTTTGTGGGTGATTTTGGTTACTTTTTCAACCAGTTAGGGCTTGATTATCAGTACAATGCCCTCAGTAAAGGATTAATTGATTCAAGAAATATTGTTTATTTCATCTCAGTAATTTTTCTAACTTTGTGGGCAACAAAAAGGAAAATTACCAGTTTGAGATAATAGAATAAGTAAATATATAATTTGACTTTGACCAATAAAAAAGTTAATTTAGTATTTGCGTAAATAAATTCCTGACCCAAAATATTATATCATTCACTAACTCAAATGAAAAAATTGTTCCTCATTACTTCATCAATTTTATTTTCAAATAGTCTCATAGCCCAGCAAGAAAATCTACTTGCATCAGCAAGAAAGGACTCCACAGGTGTTTTTATAGGTGATATGCGTGCGACTGAACAAGTGGAGTCTCCCGGAATAGCCCGTAAATATGCCATCACAAACCTCAAAAAAGACCTTGATGCACTTGATAAAAGCGGTAAAAATACCCTTTTGGCAGACGCAAATGGTAATGATCGCAACCTGAATAGCGAAATATATGCTACGTATTTATCACGTTTGGATAAAAAATATAAAGGTGATGTAAAATCTATTGAAACAGACAACATCCGTGATATTTTTCAGATAGATCAAAAGAGTGAAATAAAAAAACGCCATTCGAGCGTAATTTCAGCTCAATGTCTAAGCAACAAGAATGATGGAAGATTTATTAAAATGAAAGATTTGGATGGTGAAGAAGTCATTGGTTTTCCACTCGAATCGTTCAAAGGAAATTCTCGTTACGGTTTGGTAGAAAACTATCATCAAGGATTTGCTCGTATCAAAAAAGACCAAGTTTTTGGATTTTTGAACTACTGTGGAGATGAAGCCATCCCGTGCCAATACGAAAAAGCCGAACCGTTTAACGATGGCAAAGCATTAGTGAAAAAATTTGATTGGTACTACGTAGATGTATATGGAAATGAAAGTGAAGCCCTTGAAAATGTTGTGGACGTAAAATCTCTACGAATGGGTATTAGTATTGCGAAATTTAAAAACGGTAGACAGGCTTTGATTGATAACAACTACGACGTTAGCAAAAAGCCCCTTTCTGAATACTATGACGAAATTGTTACATTCAATTCCGAATTGTTCAGAGTTCGTACTGGTAAGACTTTTGGGTTGATAAAAATTGACGGAACAACAAAAATTGATGCCATCTATGACAATATCAACGCCGCTACTGAACAAGGTAAATGGATGATTATTGAACAAAACAAGAAAGTAGGGCTAATGGATACGGAAGGAAATATTAAAATAAAACCCACTTTTGAATCAATCATCAACCTTGTCATTGACCCAAGTATTGCCACAAATACTAATTTAGGAATCGCAAGAGACGATGCAGGAATCCGATTAATTGACTTTAAAGATCTCAGAACCAGCAAAACATATAGTTCTATTGGAGAATTTAATAAGTACGGTTTGGCTCAAATCCGTGAAGGTAAATATTTAGGTTTTATCAATACTGATTTGAAAGTAGTAATTGAACCATTTTACAGTAGCTTAGGAGGATTTAATCAATATGGATTAGTTTCAGCCTGCAAAACAGGAATCAATGGAACAACCAAATGTGGCTATATCAAATTTGATGGAAGTGAAATTATCCCAATCAATTTTGACGAAGTAGCACAATTTAACAAATTTGGACTGGTTGTGGTGAAGGAAAATGTCAAAAATTGTAGCCTTCCTTCTGGTAATTGCAGAGCAGATATGATTTATGACAAAAATGGAAATTTAGTCATTGGAAAAACGAATGAAGCCGCTCCAATTGGCATAAAATACATTACTACTGACACCCTTTTTAATGGTAGCTTTGTGGCAATAAAAACGATTAATCCCATGAAAAACGGTGATGATATGCCCACAGAGTATAATTTAATAGAAAAAAATAGCTTGAAAAGAATCACTACACAAAGTTATTATTCTATCAAAAAGTATGATGCTAATTTGTTATTTCCTGTTTTTAAAGACAGTAGATGGGGTTTGATCGACACCACTGGAAAAGTAGTAGCAAAACCCGCCTACAAAGACATCATGATTACGACAGAAGGTTTGTACGGTGTGAAATACGAAAATAATAAGTATGGGTTTATTGATAAAAAGGGTAAAATACAAATAGCCTTTGACTATGACGAAGTTAGACCGTTTAATAATGGATTAGCTATTGTTTCAAAAGGTTTAGGAAAATTGGGGGTTATCAATCGTTTTAATGCTAAAATTGCCCCTTGTTATTTTTCGGAAGTCAATATTTTACCCGCTACCAAGCAGTTTGAATTGTTGGACACTTCTGGAAACAAATTTGTACTAAATAGCAACGGTGATTGTGTAACAAATTGCACAAAATTTGACGAAATTAGAAAATTAGCTAATCAATAATTTTTCCAAAAATATTTAATTGAAAAAAGTCCACTACCGTAAAAGTAGTGGACTTTTTCTTAAAACTCAATCCAATGATTATCCAAAATATTACCTACAGCATCGAAAGAGAGTTAGAACACGATTTCTTGAATTGGATGCAAAGTGTTCATATTCAGAACGTTATGATTACTGGTTTTCCGAAAAGCTATAAAGTAATGAGACTTTTGACAGAGGTTGAAAACGGCGGAGCAACCTTCTCAGTACAATATAATTTTGATTCTATCGAAGGTTTTGAGGTTTTTGAAAATGAATACTTTGACGATTTGAATTACGAAGTCGATAAACGTTATCGTGGGAAGTATGTATTTTTCCCGAGTTTATTGGAGGAATTGTTTTAGATATTACACCAAATTTAAGGTACGAATACGTGATTTTACGGAAGCCTTCGGTTTTACCGAAGGCTTCCGTAAAATCATTACTTCTCTCCCAATAACTTCAAAATATCATTATAAATCGCTTGTTCGCTACTTGGGCGTTTGGCATCTTTATCGACTATTTCACCTTTTTTGTTCATCAACATATATCTTGGGATTGATTCTAATTTGAAAAACTTAGCCGCTGGCGAACTCCATCCTCCAATGGAATGAACATTGGTGCCGTTTTCCAATTTCAAATCAAGCATTCCTTTCTTCCAATTATCTTCAACTTCATCAATCGAAATATATAAGAAAACGACTTGTTTCTTTTGCTTTTCAGTTAATTTATCATGCAACATTTTGGAATAAGGAAACTCTTTGCGACAAGGACCGCACCATGAAGCCCAAAAGTCAAGATATACTACTTTTCCCTTCAAATCGGCTAATGAAAGCGTATCACCTTTAATTGTGAGTGCTTTAAATCCTTTCTTGCCATCATCTTTTTTCTTGATAAATTCTTCATCTTTTTTGGTCATCAATTCTCCACACTTCACTTTGACTAAAGCAGCATATTTTTCAGAATTTGGGGTAATTGTTAAGGCTTCAAAAGTATTCCGAACCGTTGAGGGCAAACATACTAAGCACTGATTTTCAAGGAGATAAGCCAAATAATACTGATAGGCTTTGGAAGGTAAATGCTCACGAGCGAAACGATGTTTATCCTCCATTGCCTTGTTCATATCCGCATACTTCGCAAAATTATGTTCTTTTGAATTGAAGTAAGTAATATAATAAATCAAGAAATTACGGTACGCCGAAGAAATCATGCTGGTTTCGTCTTGAACCTTTTTATCGTCTAAACCTTCCAGAATGGGCGAAGGCAGTGAAATTACCTGTGTTTGTCCTGTGTTAGCATTGCCACGCACCACGGGATAAGCCAAAATATAATACCAATAATTCCAACGGATTTGATTTTCGATGTATTTTTTGAAGTCTTCCGAAAATTTAGCTTGTTCTGGAAAAGATTTATAGAAGTCAGATTGTGCTTTTTTGGCATCAAACAAATCCATTTCTAAGACATCAATCGGTTTCTCGGCAATCTTAGTAAACATGATTTGTGAGCTAAAATTGGTTTTAAATTTTTGATAAAATTTTTCTAAAAAATCGTTCTCTATTTCACGATTCCCTTTGATAGTTAACGATTTATGTACGTCTTTCCCATCAAAAGCAAGGTCTATTTTTTCTCCTTTACCTACAAATAAAATAATTTGTTGTTTCTGCAAACGAAGTTCGATGATAGCGTTTTTATCAATATCAAGTTCAAACTTAAAGGTTTTATCTGTAGTAAAAATATGTTGCTGAATGACAGGTTTAATTCCCAACAAAAGAGGATCATTCACAAGCGTGAGCGTATCACCTTGTGCGTTTTGGACTGTGCCTGAAATAGTTGTATTCTGAGCGTGAATCCCAAAATAGCTAAATATCAAGAAAATAAAAATAAGTTTTTTCATCTATATAATTGGTGATGACAGAAAGTGTAATCATTCCATAAACTTGTCGCAAAAACTTTACCAAATAATGTAGGTTCAGCTACGATTTATACGGAAGCCTTCGGTTTCACCGAAGGCTTCCGTATAAATCAACCTTTAATTTTACCCCAACAATCCCTCACTCTCCTTCTTATTCAAAGTCATCAAAAATGCGGGCAGTAATATTAAGTTACAAATCATTGCCATCAAAAGCGTTATTGAAACCAAAATACCGAGCGATTGTGTACCTCTGAAAGTTGATGCCGTAAAGATAAAAAAGCCTGTAAATAAGATAATGGCTGTATAAAACATAGAAATACCTGTGTTCAGAATGGTCTCAGAAATAGCTTCTTTTACGGTTCGTTTTTTATTCAATAATTCATCTTTATATCTTGTCAAAAAATAAATTGTACCGTCTGAGGAGATTCCGAAGGCTATTGAGAAAATTAAAATGGTTGAATATTTTAAGTGAATATCAAAAAATCCCATCAATCCTGCCGTAATAAGTAAAGGTATCAAACTTGGTAAAGTGGAGATAATAACCATTTTCCAAGAGCGAAAAAGCAATGCCATGATTAAGCAAATCAGGACGATGGCTTGAAGGGTGCTTTCTATCAAATTACCCTGTAGATAATCATTTTGCCAAGCGTAAATTACACTGTTACCCGTGATTTCTGCATCATATCCTCGCTTGTCGTTCTTCTTGTAGAACTCATTATTTTCAGCATCATAATTAAAAATAGAATCCACCTTCGGCTGTAACTCCTTCACAATCAGATTGGTACGAACTGTTCCGCAATCCGAAATCTGAAAACTAACTCGTGTGTAACGTTTTGTAGAATCAATAAATCCCTTCGTAAAATCTTCTTTTCCTTTGGCACTTGAATTGTACTCACGGAGTTTTGAAAGTTCGTCAATCCCTGGCAAAACAAAATATTTTGGATCGCCTCCACGGTGAGCTTGATACAAGAATTTAGCGGCGGTTACGATAGAAACAGGTTTGGTAAATTCTGGATATTTAGCAAACTCTTTTTCCATTCGTTTAATCTTCGTGAGTAACTCGGGTGAACCTGTTACACGACCCGCTTCGTAGGTATCAATGGCAACTTCAAAAGGCATGATTCCTTTAAAATTCTTTTCTACAAATTGTAAGTCAGTCAAAATCGGATTGTCCTCCGCCAAATCATCAACGATATATCCGACGGATTCGATGCGAGACATTCCCCAAACTGATAAGCCGACGATAACTAAAATAATGGAATAAATAACAGACCGTTTTGTATTGACCCAAACATCAACTCCCATCAAAATTTTAGTGATTCTTCCAGATTCCAAACGAGAAGTTTGTTTATCGGAAGGAGGAGCTAAATAACTAAAAACCAAGGGAATAAATATCAACGAAACCACGTAGGTAAGCATAACATTAATAGCTGCGACGATACCAAATTCCGATAAAAAAGTACTTCCTGTAAAAGCAAAAACCCCGAATCCGATGGATGTAGTTACATTCGCCAAGAAAAGTGTCTGTCCGATTTTTTCGATAGTAGTTTGTAATGCCAACATTTTATTGCCGTGCAGAGCATATTCTTCGTGATATTTGTTGAGAATAAAAATAGTATTCGGAACGCCAATCACCACAATCAAAGACGGAATCATACCCGAAATAATCGTAACCTTGTAGTCAAATAAAACGATGATTCCCAATGAGGAAACGATACCAATAATTACCACAATCAAGGCAAAAAACATCACTTTGAAACTTCGGAAAAACAAGACCAAAATAAACATCGTTACCAAAAGTGCCAATATGATGAATACGCCTAATTCTTCGGTTATCTGTGCCGTCATTTCGGTACGGATAAAAGGCATTCCAGAAAGATGTAAATCCGTTTTCTGATTATCTTCAAACTCGCTCACGATTTCCTTAATCTTCTTAACCGCCCGTACACGTGCTTGGTCGTTGATGGCTTTTTGGTCAAAAGTTACCATCATCAAATGCACATTACCCGTTTCGTTGATGATAAATCCCTTGTAGAAGGGTAATTTGTCTAATTGACTTTTTACCGAATCAACTTCTGGTTGCGAAACTGCTCTTTGGGCAATAAGTGGCTTAGTGTCAAAACGTTTGGCGGAGTCGTTCTTGATTATTTTGGGTACATTCCCTGCATAAACCACGCCTCTTATTCCTTCAACTGACTTGATTTTTAGGGATAAATCTTGCCATTGTTGAAAGAATTGGAGTTGAAACATCTTGTCAGTTTCAACGCCCAATACCATCACAGAACCATCTTCCCCAAAACGTTTTTTGAAGGATTCGTACAATTGAAAACGAGAATCGGATTGTGGAAGAATTTTGGGTAATTCACTGGAAACTTGGAGTTTAGTAGCCTCAAAGCCCATAAAAAGGGCTAAAATTACTACTAAAGTCAAAAAGGGAACTCTATTTTTTAGGATGATGACGGATAGGCTATGCCAGATTGTGTTCATTATTTTTTGATTAGGTGTTAGGTTTTAGGTGTTGGGTGTTAGGAATTAAAGTCGAATTTTAATTTCTAACACCCTATATCTTTTACCTAACATTTCTTATAAAAAATATCTAAAAGCTCTAATCCTGCACGTATTGGCAGTTTTTTATTCTCGATAACAGCTTTTTGAATATCTTTAATTGTAGTGGAAACGTTGTGGTTATTATAAAAATTTTGTTCTAATGATTGTCTAATAAAATCGTGCATCCATACTAAATTTTGGTTTTGCCGATTTTCTACAAATTTACCATTCTTTGACAACATTTCCCTGTGATTTTCGACCATTTTCCAAATTTCTGAGATTCCGACTTTCTCCGTTGCCGAACAGGTTACGACTTGCGGAAACCAGCCCGTGCCATCTGGAGGAAATGTGTGTAAAGCACTTTCGTATTCGTTTTTTGCCAAGTTGGCTTGATGCTCATTCCCCGAATCGGCTTTGGTGATAGCGATTAAATCTGCCATTTCCATAATGCCTTTTTTGATGCCCTGTAATTCATCTCCAGCCCCCGCTAACATCAATAAAAGGAAGAAATCTACCATGCCTTTTACATACGTTTCTGACTGCCCCACGCCCACTGTTTCGATGATAACTACCTCAAAACCAGCGGCTTCGCATAGTAACATCGTCTCACGGGTCTTGTTCGTAACGCCTCCCAACGATGCCCCCGTAGGCGAAGGACGGATGTACGCCAGAGGCTCATGGGCGAGTTCTTCCATGCGAGTTTTATCGCCCAAAATACTGCCTTTGGTCAATTGCGAACTTGGGTCAATGGCTAAAACAGCAATTTTCTTATTTTGGGAAGTCAAATATTTACCGAAAGTTTCAATAAATGTACTTTTTCCAACCCCTGGCACGCCCGTAATTCCTATGCGGATGGACTTGCCTGTGTATGACAAAATTGACTCCAAAACTTCTTGGGCAAGTTGTTTATCTTCCTCTAAGTTGCTCTCTATCAAGGTAATAGCACGGCTCAGAATCATTCTGTTACCAGTGATAATTCCGTTGGTGTATTCTGATATGGAGAGGCGTTTTTTCATATTTCGTTTACTTTTACTGTAGCTCGAAGTATTACTTCGAACATCGTAACACTATTTTCCTACGTTTCTCGAAATACCATTTCGAACTACAATATCTTCGATAATAACACCTCCGCCCAAAGCAAATCTTCGGGCGTTGTGATTTTGATATTTTCGTAATTTCCTTCAATGAGATTTATTTCAAATCCTGCGTGTTCTGCCACACTGGCGTCGTCCGTAAAAATGCTTAACTCTTCGGTTTCAAAGGCTTTTTTGATTAATGAAATCTGAAATGTTTGGGGCGTTTGGATTAATCTAACTGTCGAGCGGTCAATGGCTTGCC
>JAYUOX010000214.1:0-4283 GCA_043760595.1 Cytophagales bacterium | reverse complement strand
TTTCTCTAAAAAATTTCGACAATATTTTCAAGATTCCAGTCGAAGTAAAACCCGAAAATCCTTATCCAGTTATTACCATTGATTCCCTTGAATTTCAGGACGTTAGATTCAAGCATCAATCTGCCAATAAGGATGCTTTGAAGCACATTACTTTCAAGGCAGAACGGGGCGAAACCATTGCTTTTGTGGGACCGTCGGGTTCGGGTAAATCAACCTTGGTGAAATTATTGGTGGGATTATACCGTCCAAAAGAGGGAAAAATCTTGTATAACGGACATAATTTTGATGAAATAGATTTCGACCAATTGCGGGAAAGGATCGGTTTTGTTACCCAAGATACACAGTTATTTTCGGGTACAATCAGAGAGAATTTATTGTTCGTAAACCCAACGGCAACGGACGAACAATGCTTAGATGTATTAAGAAAAGCCGCTTGTCATACACTTTTAGAACGGGCAGATAATGGTTTAGATACCGTCATCGGTGAAGGCGGCGTGAAAGTATCGGGCGGAGAGAAACAGCGTTTAAGCATCGCCAGAGCATTATTACGTAATCCAAACCTCTTAGTTTTTGACGAAGCAACGTCTTCTTTGGACTCCTTGACGGAAGAAGAAATCTCCGAAACCATCAGAGATGTATCCGTAGGCACAACGCACCTAACCATCGTGATTGCCCACCGCCTCAGCACCATCATGCACGCCACCAAGATTTTTGTGTTAGAAAAAGGCAAAATCGTAGAAAACGGTTCGCATGATGAATTGTTGGAACATAAAGGCTTGTACTATGCGATGTGGAGACAACAGGTTGGGGAGAAGGAGATTTTGGAGGTGGAGTGATTATTAAAGTGTATAAATTGGTATATTCATAAAGTAAAATAATGAAATGAAAACATTAGCATTAATAATTGGAAATAATAGTTATCCTGGAAACGCAAAACTCGACAATGCAATTAATGATGCAACAGAAATAGCAAAAATTTTTGCAAGACTTGGGTTCGATGTAATATTTAGACAAGATTGTAAAGCTAATGATTATTCAGATTTACTGACTGAATTTGAAACTCGGATTAAACAATTTGATGCTTCTATATTTTATTTTGCTGGTCATGGTTTTGAAATAGAGGGAGAAAATTATTTAGCTTCAATACAGTGTCAAGTTGAATTTCCTAATAAGTATGATTGTGGACGAACTTGTATTAGATTAACAGAAGTTTTAAACATTTTTAAGCAAAACTCTAACAAAATAAATATTGCAATTATAGATGCTTGTAGAAAGACTTTTGATAGAGGTTCGACAGTAGCTTTTTCCCCTATTCAAGCACCAAAAGGAACTCTTCTTGCATTTTCAACATCACCGAATGAGGGTGCAAGTGATAAGGGATTTGAAGGACACAGTATTTATACAGGTGCAATTTTAAGATACATCGGAAGAGAGTACCTATCCGTTGAAGAACTCTTTAAAAAAGTTAGAAAAACTGTGTTTGCCATAAGTGAAGGCAAGCAAACTTCTTGGGAGCATACATCTCTTATCGGTGATTATTATTTTAATACAGGACAATTAGTATATTCAGTATCACTACCTTACGATGAGAAAGTCGTTAAAGATGTTAATTATGATAATAATTCGGATGATTTCGGGAGATTCATTTTAGAATTAAAAAGTTACGATTGGAATATTCAGAATCCCGCAATCGAATCTTTACTGAAAATACCAGTAAGTGGATTAGATAAAAATCAACAATTTATTCTTGGCAGAAATTTACTTCAATCAAGTACTTACGCTTGGAGTGCGTCAAGTTTCATGGAAAATATAGCCATAAAAATTTTGGAGTATAGTATTGATGGTGAGAATCATGTACTTAACGGAATTTTATACGAAATTTACTTTGATGCTCATGGTGAATTTCGTAAAGAAAAAACGAAGAAACATTATTTTAGTGAAATTATGGTTTTACGGAGGTTGCCAGTTTTTGAAAAATCTTTTGAATTTATACGACATTTGTTAATTGCAACTGAATATCCATTTATCTATATACCTAAAAAAGAAGATGAAATATTTGATGTAGATATAGTTGCAACACCTCAAAAGTTGAATAATTATGGAAAGGAGGTTATTTTTCAAGTAATAAGTAAGATTATTTGGAATTCTATTGATTTAACTGATGCAATTTCAAAGTACTATCTTTATGGAAAAGATAGTGAAGATTTGAAACAAATAATTTCTGATTTTCTTTCAGTGCCAGAAAAACAACTTCAAATAAATTGCAATATTAAATTAGAAAGGATTTCAATTGCAACTGAAATGTCAGAAAAAGAAGAATTACTAAATCCTGATTTACCTTTTTGACATTTCTGTCATTGCGAGGCACGAAGCAATCTGTTAGCTTACGAGAAGAAAACCTCAAACTATTTCGCATCAATCCAACAGATTGCTTCGTTCCTCGCAATGACAGGGCAGTAGTTTAAATGTATCAAAGAAGAAGATAATAGAGAGTGATAAGATCAGACCCAATTATTCAACAATTTCCGAAAATTTAGAAACGTTATTTTTGAGAATTTGATTTGTGAATATATTTAACTCATTTGAAGCGATGAGTTTAAAAAATGGCATATTTTCATCTTTTAACAATGAATATAAATCCAAATAGGAAGGTGTTTTACCCTGGTATGGGTCAGCAACTAAATAATAAATGGGGTCTTCAAGGATATTTTTTGATTTGGCAAAAATATTTAATCTTTCAATTACACTCTCATACTCGCTAATTTCTGCACGAATTTCAGCAATGGGTTTATCGGCATTAAAATCTACTGATTTGGCAGCATACATGGCTCCATTTACGCCCAAACCATCAAAATGAAAATCAAAAAACATAGTTGGGAGAACTTTCTTCTTCAAAGTGTAATCAACATCAATTCTATTTTCTAAGGGCTTATATATTTTCGCTTCAATGTTCAATTTGAGTTGCGAGACAGGCTTTTCAATGCTTTGTATTTCAATGCCTTCGTCTATAATTTCTTCAAAATAGTCATTGAAAATTTGATTGTTAAAATCAGATTTGATAAAAGAAGGTTTCGAGAATTGTAAAATACCGTTATTATAATCCGCCAAGCGATTGAGCAATTGATGGTCTATACTTTTAGAAAATTTGATAAGTTTAACTGATTGGTCGGCTAAATCATGAGTAATAAAATTGCGAAGTTGCTTCAAAGAGAAATCAAGTAATTTGCCACTTGCAGGATTTAGCTTCTTGGCAAAGTTGATTTTCTTAGCTGACATTTTGAAAAAAACATCATTTTCCGACACAATAATAAGCCCCAAAGCGATGCTCTCATCACTCAAAGGATTATTGACGAATCGTAATATGCTGATGTAATTTTCCATTTATTTTAGGTAGGCTAAATAAGAATTGGCAATGCGATTATTTCGGTCATTGTCCGCTAAAAAAGCCTTCAAATGTAATTTTGATTTCTTGCTGAATCCCCAATCTGAGGGTATTTGTTCAAAAATAAAGTCCAAATTATTTAACGCAACTTCTATGCCGAATAGTATTTCATCTTTCAGTTCTGCCTTTAATTTTGGGGAAACAAAGTTAGTAATTCTACCAATAATCGGTGCTGATAGTATGTTGTTTTTTGGCTCAATGGTTAATAAAATATCCCTAACTTCCTTATAATCTTCCAAAAATGCAAATGCTGCCGTATGGTCAATGGGGTGAAAATCAAATGTTTTACCATTTGTTCCAATTAAAATATTAGGATTTTCTGGCTTTCTGTCTTTATTTCCAATCCAAAAGTCAAAGACTCCAATCTTCACTAAATCCAATGGAGAATTAAAATTATTGAAATCTGATTTTAGAACTTTTTGATTGTATTTTTCTAATTCTGTTGAATTTTTGACTATTTGAGAAGCAAAGAATAAGTTTTCTCCAAAACCATTGAGTTTATACCTACCTGATAATTTCCCATTTTCAGACTCATGTTTTTTTACAACTTCATTATCAATTTTTAAAAGGGCAAAATTAGGCACTTTTAAGTCCCAACATTGTGCCAAATATCCACATAAAACCTCATTGATTAATTCGGTACGAGGTATTTTAGCAATAGAAGTTTTAGCGAAATACACTTGAATATCGTCAGCCAAGATTTGTAAAGGACTACTTCCAACAGTTGGAATCTCTTTAATAATCTTCTGTGCTTCGATATGTCTGATTGAGTGCAAAATCATTTTCTGTTGCAATATCAATAGATTTTGGGTAAATTTCAAATGAATATATTTTAAGGTGT
>JAYUOX010000213.1:0-4313 GCA_043760595.1 Cytophagales bacterium | reverse complement strand
TAATACCTAATACCTAATACCTAATACCTAATACCTAATACCTAATACCTAATACCTAATACCTAATACCTAATACCTAATACCTAATACCTACAAACTAATCAATAAATCGCTTCGTAATGGGCTGATAACTATCAACTCTTCTATCACGTAAATAGGGCCATGTTGAACGATAATATTCTGTTTTGTCCAAATCAATTTCTTGAACGTGAACTTCCTCTTGGTCGTGTGAGGCTAAATATAAGAGACTTCCGAAAGGATTTGCTACAAAACTTCCACCCCAAAACTGTTGATCAATTTCACGTCCCACACGATTCACGGATACCACATGAACACCATTCGCCACGGCGTGAGAACGCTGAATAGTTTGCCAAGCTGAATATTGCTCACGGTTGATATTTGGATCAGTTTCATTAGTGTCCCAACCAATGGCTGTTGGATAAAAAAGCACCTCAGCACCCATCAAAGCCGTAATTCTTGATGCTTCTGGATACCATTGATCCCAACAAATTAAGACTCCGATTTTGGCAAATTTTGTTTCAAATATTCGATAACCAGACTCTTCGGGTGAAGCATCGCCGGGCGTAAAGTAAAATTTCTCATAATATCCTGGGTCATCAGGGATGTGCATTTTTCGGTATTTGCCTAAATACATTCCATCGGCATCCAAAACGGCTGTCGTGTTGTGGTATAAACCTGCGGCACGTTTTTCAAATAATGAGGCAATAATGACAACGCCCAATTCTTTGGCAACCACAGAAAGTGTGTCCGTAGAAGGTCCAGGGATAGATTCTGCCAATTTAAAATTCTCATGGTCTTCTACATCACAGAAATATAGAGACGAAAATAATTCTTGTAAACAGACAATATTCGCCCCTTTCAGAGCTGCTTCACGAATTCCTGCAATTGCCTTTTGCATATTTGCCTGTACATCAGCCGTACATGACATTTGGACTAAGCCTATGTTTATTTTTTTATTCATTGTTTTTTACGAAAAATTCAAATCATTCATACACTTAAAATGCCCCAACGGACATTTATTATATCCAATCTTGGAACACGGACGGCAATTCAAATCTCGATTCTCAATTACCTCAAAATCAGTCTGATACGGGTACATTCCAAACGCTGGAACGGTATTTCCCCAGATAGAAACCACCTTTTTCTTCAAGGCAGAAGCCACGTGCATCATGCCTGTATCGTGTGTGTAAACAATCTCAGCGTTTTTAATAATTGAGGCAGATTGATTTAAATTACACTTTCCACAAGTATCAAAAATGGGTGTATTTTTACTGATAACTGATAACTGTTCACTAATAACTGCATCCTCTTTCCCCCCAATCAACACCAATGGCAGTTTAATCGTTTGGCAAAGTTCAATCATTTTGTTCAAAGGTAATTTCTTGGTTTCGTGTTGCCCTCCAATGGCATAAACGGCATAGCCGTTTCTAAAATTTTCGGGAAGCCAATCCAGAGGAATTTCGTCATTTTTGGGTATAAAATAATCTAAGCCTTTATTGTCATTTTTTACGCCTAAACTCTCCACCGTTTTCATGTATCTGTCCACAATATGAACATCGGGCATGAGGTTTTTCTTAAATTTTACCAAGAGCCATTTTTGTAAATTTAATTTATCAAAACTGAAAGATTTAACACCCAAACGTATCTTAATTATCGTCGTTCTGAGATTATTATGCAAATCAACTATATAATCATAACGCTCTGATTGTAAGGATTTTACTAATTCATTTAAGCCATTTTCCAGTATAAAAATCTTGTCAATATAAGGGTTATTTTCGAGTAAAGATTGATAAGATTTCTTTGTGGCGTAATGTACTTCTACATCTGGATATTGTTGTTTCAGACAACGGATTACTGGCGTAGTCAGAACAATATCACCAATGGATGAGAAACGGAGAATTAGGAATTTGGTCATTAAATGGATGTAATTTTCAAGGAAGAATTTTGAGCAATAAGGTCAAAATCAGAGTCGTTATGACAAATTTCCATATCAAAATGAAGGGCATAACTTGCTATCAAACAATCATTTGGTTTTCGGATGGTTACGCCTTTTTGACGGAGGGAACTGTATAATTGAGCGGCTTTTATGGCTGCATCAATTGGATTCATTAACACACAATTAAAACCCGACAACAAATCCTTAAATTTCGTAAACTGTTGAGCATTTTTTGTGCCTTGCAGAACTTCTTGCAAAATTGAAGATAATAAGCCAAACAGGCTTATTATCTTCAATATATTCACGAAGTAATAATGCTTTGGGTGTATTCTGTTTTTGGATTAGTTCAATCCAAACGGAAGTATCGAAAATAATATCCTTTTTCATTTATTTCTCCATTGTTCCAAATCACCTTCCCAATCAATTCCTTTGTCAATAAAATTAAGTAGTTCTTTCCGCTTTATGTGCATCAAATACTCTTGGAGAGCATTATTTACGATTTCTTTTTTAGATACAGAAGGTTTAAAACTGATGATTTCGTTTAAAACTGCATCATTTATTTCAATATTTGTTCTCATATTTTTAGTATTTATACACAAAAATAAGGCTTTTTATACACAAAAAAAACTCGTAACGGACTGCTATGAGTTCTCTTAAATAAAATTCTAATAAAATCACTTAAACCCACCCGAATAAACTTCTTTAATAAAAATCCGACTCGCAAAACCTGAATTAATTTCTATTTTTTCGATTTGTTCTTGGTAAAAAGTATCACCATAAAAATCTTCAATTTGATACAAAATTCTGTGTGGAATTGCCCCACTATTTAAACTGATTAACTCACGGTAATCTTGATAAATTTTTCGTTCAAATGATAGCTTCTTTCCGTCTTCAAATTCTGTTTTTTCGGAAGAAACTACCCTGTTTTTTTCTTTATCAATGTATAAATGATGCTCCGTTTTTGGAATACTTCTATTGCTTGAATTAACGGTTTTCTCTACGTAATTCAAATGATAACACAATTTTCCGTCAATCGTAGCATCTGCCAAAAGTTCATAATTATTCCATAAATCCAGACGGAAAGACGAAAGTAAATACAGAGGGTCTAAATTAGGCAAAACACCTAAATAATCGGAATTTGACATCTTTTTCCACTTTTCGGCTCTCACACGGTCATCATGTTGCCACGATTCTGCCTGATTGACCACTACGTAAAAAAGGTCAGGATTTTTCTTTTTCAAGAGATAATTAGTAAAAGCAAGTCCCCATTTTTCATCATAAACGGGTATGTTAGTTTCTTCAAAAGAAAGTTTTGAAAGTACATGAACTTTCTCTACACCCTTTAAAATTTGTCCGCCACCGTAATTCTCAATTACCTTTTTGAAAAGTTCAGGATTATTCTGTCTTTGAACAGAATCCAACATCGAAATTCTATTACTTTTTACCGTTTCGATGTACTTCAAACGATTAACTTTTTCTTGTTCCAAATCAGCCACGTCACGTTCAATTTTTTCAAAAAATGCCAATCTCGTATCTTCCTTTTCTTGGATAGCTTCTTGTTGCATTTGGAAGCCCAATTTCTTTAATTCTGTGAATCTTAGCAAATGATGGCGTATTTTTTGATTCACAAAACGAGAATTCTCTGTACGGTCAATAAGCTCACGTCCCCAAACTTTTCGCATATCATTTTTTATCAACAACTCGCTGAAAGACAGGGCTTTACCTTTGTTTTCTAATAGAAAATAAACCTGTGCAAGATTATTTGTAATGATAAAACGGATTTTGGTATTATCAGGTGATTCTGGATATTTGGTCAAAAGTCCTTCTAAATATGCCAAGTGAGGCACAAGAGGCACAGCATCTAATCCTTTTTCAAGGTTAAACTTGGATATTTGAGCCGTGATTTCCTGCTCAAATTCAAGCATTTTGTTATATTCTGGGTGTTCCTTATTAGTCAGAAAAACGAAAGTCTCTTTGCTTTGATTGGTCAAGTAACTTAGTTTTTGGTTGAGTTTTTCTTGAATTTTATAAAGTGAAATATAGATAGCTTTTTCAATTTCAGCTCCGTATTCATTCCTTAATTCAATGGCACTAAGCCCTTTTTTCAATTCGTCCATCGTCCAGTATGGTTCTGTTGCTATCTTTTCTTGGGTTTTAAATTCTTCAATATAAATACTTTGCGACTTACATTTTACTTCAACTTTGACATTTACATTAAAAACAAATGAAGGCATGAAATAGATTTTCAAAGTCTTTTTATCGTAAATCGTATCGACCCTACTTTTCAAATATTGGGCGGGTGGAATGGTTACGTAAATTTTCAAATTACCGTTTTCAGCATCCTTAATATAGCCAT
>JAYUOX010000212.1:0-4336 GCA_043760595.1 Cytophagales bacterium | reverse complement strand
GTCATAGACTTCACAGATAGCTTTTATTACTTCTTCTTTTAATTCTAATTCTGACATTTTTGTTTTTAGTAATTTAACGGTCTTGAAGAATGACGAATTGTTACAATTTCAATATTATCATCTTTGCCAATTTGATACAGTAATCTATATTTCCCAATAATCATTTCTCGAATGGATTGAACTCTTAATTCAGGAACTGTACGACCTAATCTTGGATTTTTTTCTAATAAATGGGTAACCTCGAAAATATCGTCTGCCCATTTCTGAGCGAATTTTTCTGAGAATTGACAATATTGAAGATAAAATTCTTCTAAATCTTCTCTTGCTTCATTCGACCATTCTACTTTGCCCATGATTTCACTAATGCTTTCATTTCATCATTACTAAATGATTCACCATTTCGTAATTGTTCTTGTGCTTTTTGAACCTTCGCCAAAAGAATAACTCTTTCCATCACTTCATCCACAGAAAATCTATCAGGCAAAGTTTGCATGAAATCAATAAAGGATGTTTTTTCTAATACTTCCATGATTTTATTTTTTGAGTTCAAAACCTAATTTTTCAATGAGTATGCAATTGCGTAATTCTTCATCTGTTTCACCATCGAAGCTAAACCATTTGAGCGAGTTTGGGCAAGATGTTGGCTCATTCCAATTTTTTCCATAAAGTATAAATCAGCCTTTGCAATCTCCTGTGGCGTATGTCCAGACAAAACTCTAATAAGCATATTGACTAAACCTTTCACGATAATTGCCTCAGAATCAGCATCAAACACAAGGCTTTCTTCGTCTTTACGAGCATTCAACCAAACTCGACTCTGACAACCCTTGATGATATTATCTTCGGTTTTTTGTTCTTCTGGAAGCCCTTTGAGTTTTTTACCTAAATCAATAATATATTCGTATTTGTCTGCCCAATCGTCAAACAACTCAAATTCTTCTATTATTTCGTCTTGTGATTCGTTAATTGTCATTTTTCTTTATTTTTCTCAAAACAAGTCCTTTTCCTTGTGGCATTTTCAAAGGTTTTCCTCCGTTCAATTTTACAGATAAATCTATTAAGGCGAACAACTCTCTTATCTTTGAAGTTACGTCCAAACTCATAAATCTTTTAGCCCTTTCTAAATCTTGTGAGTCAGTATCGGCTATTTGTCTAAGAATTAATTTACCCATGATTTAATCAATTAATGATTTGCAAAAACTTTAATTGTCATTTTCTAAAAATTATTCGCTTATACAATTCTTAAAATAGTTAAAATTTTTGTCTATCAAAAAGTAAGGTGAATTTCCCCTTTGTATCCACAATACCCCAAAGATTACTTTTTCTTACAGGAGCAAAGCCTTCGGAAAATGAAATTGCACTATCATATTCGAGTGGAACTATAATTTTTCCATTTTTGTCTATAAAACCATGCTTTTGAGTTCCATCAGAGCTATTTTTCACAACAATCGCTAATTTCTCGGAAAACGGAAGAACATAGTTATAGTCATTTGGAGCAATTAATTTACCATTCATATCTACAAAACCATATTTATTATTTTTCTTAGTGACAGCAACTCCTTCAAAAAAACTTTCAACATTGTGAATAACAATTTTTTCTGAAAAGTCTGTTATCTTATCTTCATTTTGATCAGAGATAAACAGTAAACCTTCATAATCAGGTACGTTCGTAACATTTTTATATTTATCAACAGGAATAAATATTTTTCCTGTTTGATTCATGTACTCTCTCTTACCATTTTTTTGAAGGTAAATCAAGTTTTTAGAAAGTAAGCCAATATCATCATATTCAAAGGGAGCTTTTATATTTCCGCCTTTTTCAACTATGCCCCATTTCCTATTTTTATTCACTGATATTAACCCATCTGTTAAACAAAAATTGATAAAATCATATTTACAAGGAATAATCTCAATTCCTTGTAAGTCTATTACCCCAAATCTGTAATTTCCTGTTGAATCTTTGCTCGTAACACTGATAAGATTTTTAGAAAGAACCTCTTGAAAATAGTATTTTTCGCCAATAATATGAACTACTTTTCCCGTTGTATCAATAATTAACGGTTTGTCATTTTTAAATACAAATGTTAATCCTTCAAAAAAATCTCTAACTATAACTACTTGATACTCTATTGGAATTACTACTTTACCTTTCTTATTAATAAATCCCCATTTTTTCCCTTGTGATACCGCAACTAAGCCATCTTTATAAGTTCTAATATCGTCATATTCAACAGGAACTATTGTATTCATTGATATATCCAACAATCCATATGTATTAGCAATTTTAACTTTCAAAATACTGTCTGAGAGAAATTCAATATTATCATAGTAGTCTGGGCTAATTATATTGCCCGATTTATCTAAAATATGATATTTATTATCTTTTGTTACTGTAACTAAACCACTTCTTAATTCTCGAAACTTGTACCCCTCTGGAACAATAGATTGTCCATTTTTATTAAAAATTTTGTGTTGACTATCTTTTCGAAGTCTTACTAAACCATTTGAAAATTCTACTGCATCAAATTTATAGATAGGTGGAATTATTACTTTTCCAGTTTTATCTATAAACCCAGTTTTATCATTAGAACCAATACGTATTAACCCGTCATGTACTTCTCCTTTACAATCGATTGTAGTTTTAAGAGTATAGGGGTCGAAAATTCCATCTTGTCCAAAAACAGGGCATACAACACATAAGAGAAAAATAACTAAATATTTTAATTTTGAGGAGTAATTAAAAAAAACATGGAATTAGTGTTCTTTACAATAAAAGGATGTTAAAATATATGGTTGAAGACTTAAATTAGAGTTATCATTTTGCTAATGAATTATTTTTGATTTCTGAAATTTCCATTGATTAATCATAGTTTTTACTTCATCTTTTGTATGAAACTGCCCATTTTTGATTTGCTCCTCCGAACTCTCAATTCGTGCAAGAATAACTAATATCTCCATTACATCATCAATAGTAAATCGTTGAGGCATTCCTTGAATGCAAAACAAAACTTGTTCTTTTTCTAATGTTGCTGTCATTATTTTATATTTTTACAAAAGCATCTTCTTAACCTTGTGCAATCCCACTACCAATCTATCAATCTCCTCAGTTGTATTATAAACAGCAAATGAAGCTCTGGACGTTCCCAAGATATTGAATCTCTGCATCAATGGTTGCGTACAATGATGTCCTGTTCTCACGGCAACTCCTTGATTATCAAGCAATACGCCAATATCTTGGTGATGAATTCCATCCATTACAAAACTTACTACCGATATTTTTTCCTTGGCTTGCCCGATAATTTTCAATCCTTCAATCTCAGATAATTGTTCGGTTGCGTATTGCAAAAGCATATCTTCGTGGGCGGCTATATTTTCCTTTCCATGAAGGGCAACGAAATCTAAGGCAGTTTTTAATGCCACCACATCGGCAATATTTGGTGTACCCGCTTCAAATTTATAAGGCAATTCGTTGTAGGTTGTTTTTTCAAAAGTTACGTCTTTTATCATCTCGCCACCACCCATGTACGGAGGCATAGCGTTCAGAATATCTTTCTTACCATACAAAATCCCAATCCCCGTTGGTCCGTATAATTTGTGAGCCGAGAATACATAAAAGTCAGCGTCAAGTGCTTGAACATCAACGTTTAAGTGTGAAGTTGCCTGAGCTCCATCAATCAAAACCTTTGCTCCAAAACTGTGAGCTAAGTCAATGATTTCCTTCACGGGGTTTATTGTCCCCAATGAATTTGAAACGTGAACTACTGAAACCAACTTCACTTTTTCAGAAAGCATATTGGCATAAGCCTCCATATCCAATTCTCCTGAATCCGTTACAGGAATTATTTTTAGTTTAATTCCCTTTTCTTCACAAAGCATTTGCCACGGCACAATATTGGAATGATGTTCCATGCCCGAGATAATAATTTCGTCACCTTCTTTGATAAACTTTCGTCCGAAAGTGCTGGCTACCAAGTTGATACCCTGCGTTGTTCCCGAAGTGAAGATAATTTCTTCGATCGAAGATGCTCCCAAAAAATCACGGATTGCCTCACGAGAAGCCTCAAAATCACGGGTCGCACGTTCAGCCAAGGTATGAATTCCTCGGTGAATATTGGCGTTATCGAAGTTGTAGTAATGACTGATCGTCTCAATAACCGAAGTTGGTTTTTGGGTAGTTGCAGCGTTATCAAAATACACCAATTTCCGACCATTAATTTCTTGATTAAGGATAGGAAAATCAGCTCTGATTGCTTGTATATCTAATGTTTCTGTGAGTTGCATTTTAGTTTATCGTTATCTCTCCTTTTATCATATCAACGCAAAATTTGTGGTCTTT
>JAYUOX010000211.1:0-4336 GCA_043760595.1 Cytophagales bacterium | reverse complement strand
CCTCCCAATACACATCCATTTCCGCCAAAGTCATATCCTGCAAAGTCTTTCCTTGCTCCTTTGCTTTTACTTCCAAATAATTAAATCGTTTGATAAATTTACGATTAGTCCGTTCCAAAGCGGTTTCCACATTGATGTTAATAAATCGTGCATAATTAACTAAGGAAAACAATAAATCACCAAATTCTCCTTCGGCTTTTTCAGCGTTAATTGCCTGATTATCAACTACATTAAACTCATTTTTAAACTCTTCCATTTCCTCTTCAACTTTCTCCCAAACTTGCGTTTTTTCTTCCCAATCGAACCCTGCACCTCGGGCTTTTTCTTGAATTCTCATGGCTTTTACTAAGGCAGGTAATGAGGCAGGAACTCCTCCTAAAACAGATTTATTTCCTCCGCCTTCTTTCAATTTAATGGCTTCCCAATTTTGCTTGACTTGCTCTTCGTTTTCCACTTTTACATCTCCGTATATATGTGGGTGACGATGAATAAGTTTCTCACAAATCCCATGCAAAACGTCCGAAATATCGAAGGCGTTTGTTTCCGAAGCAATCCTTGAATAGAACACCAAATGCAGCATCACATCACCTAATTCCTTCTTAATTTCCTGCATATCACCTTCCATAATAGCATCTGAAAGTTCGTAGGTTTCTTCAATTGTAAGGTGTCTGAGGCTTTCGATGGTCTGTTTTTTATCCCACGGACATTGCTCACGAAGTTCGTCCATGATGGTCAGAAGGCGGTCGAAAGCCATTAATTGGGCTTGGCGTTTTGGCGGAAGATTATTGAAGTCTTGATTCATTTTTCGTTGATTATGGATACAAAGATAAACGGTTCTAAATTGATTTTTGAGAATTTTAAATGGTTAGTAATTTTGGTTTAAATACAAGTTAAGAACGCAGGCTGGGTTTTGAACCCAGCCTGCGTTAATCCTTTAATCAATCCAACATTTTTAAATTAATCTTCCCAAATACAGCCATTTAGCCTATGATTTACTAATTTTGAAAACTGTTAACCGTATTAAAATATAAAAAATGGCAACGAAAGAACAAGAAATTAAGGGGTTTGGAAGAGCCATATCCATCATCAAACAATCATTAAAAGGCGAAGAACATGATTACACGCAGGGAAGCATCAAACTTGCCATCGTATTATTAGCCATTCCAATGATTTTGGAATTAAGTTTGGAATCCGTTTTTGCGGTGGTTGATATGTATTTTGTGGGGCATCTTCCCAATGCAAAGGAGGCAGTTGCAACCGTGGGTTTAACAGAATCTGTAATAACTTTGGTTTATACGTTGGGTATTGGTTTAAGCACTGCCGCAACCGCCATCGTTGCTCGAAGAATAGGCGAAAAAGATGTTGGAGGAGCCTCACACGCAGGAGCCCAAGCGATTTTATTGTCATTTATTGTTTCTGTTTTCATCAGTATCATAGGAATAATTTATGCCGAAGACATCCTCAGAATCATGGGTGCGAAGGAGGAAGTTATCAGAGACGGAACAACTTTCACGAAAATAATGATGGGAAGTAGTCCTGCCATTATTTTACTCTTCATGATTAACGGAATTTTTAGAGGGGCGGGCGATGCTTCAATGGCAATGCGGAGTTTATGGATTGCCAGTGCCATCAATATTTTCCTTTGTCCGATGTTGATTTATGGATATGGTCCTTTCCCAGAATTAGGGTTAATTGGTGCCGCAATCGCCACTTCCATCGGACGAACTACGGGCGTAATTTATCAATGTTATCATTTATTTAGAACCGACAGAACGATTCAACTTTTCAAAAAATACTTCAATTTTAATTTAGTAATTATCAAAAATCTGCTCAATGTAGCCCTACCAGCCACTTTTCAATTTTTTATTCAAAGTGGCAGTTGGATTGTTTTAACGTATTTAGTTTCAAAAACAGGAAGCACAGAAGCAAGTGCTGGTTATCAAATAGCTATCAGAAATGTGGTATTTTTTATTCTTCCCGCTTGGGGTTTGAGTAACGCTGCCGCCACTTTGGTAGGGCAAAACTTAGGAGCAAAACAGCCCGAAAGAGCCGAGAAAAGCGTCTGGATTACCACAAAATACAACATCGTTTTTATGTCTTTGGTAACAATTCTATTCGTATTTTTCTCCTCTCCTATCATCAGTTTATTTACGGAAGAAGTTGAAGTACATAAGTTCGGAAGTCAAGCCTTGCAAATCATTGGTTTTGGCTATATTTTCTACGGAATTGGGATGGTGATGATTCAATCTTTAAACGGTGCGGGAGACACAAAAACGCCCACCTGGATTAACATTGGCAGTTTTTGGCTTTTTCAAATTCCGTTGGCTTGGTTCTTATCAACCTATCTTGACATGGGACCAACGGGTGCATTCATCGCCATTCCTGCGGCTGAAACCTTCTTGGCAATTGCGGCTTGGTACTTTTTTAGGATGGGGAATTGGAAATTGGTGAAGGTGTAGAATAGAGCTGACAAATTATTGAATGTAATATTTCCGATGGTATTTAATGCAGCACAGGATTGCATCCCGTGTATCGGACAGCGTTCACGGGATGAAATCCCGTGCTATACCAAACCCTACTGACATACTGTTGTCATTTCCCTTTTGTTACTTTGTTTTATTGACTCTTAAACAAAAAAACCATGGAACAAACAGCCCTTATGACCTCCGCTCAATTATTAGAACATTGGCAAGAACATCGCCGATTGACTCGCAGAACCATTTTAGCATTTCCAAAGAAAGATTTTTTCGAGTATTCAATTGGCGGAATGCGACCATTTGCACATTTAGTTTCTGAAATATTAGACCTTGCGGAATATGGCATTGAAGGCATTATTTCAGGTACATGGAAGCCTATTTATGAACTTCCACATCATGGAAATAACAAACTTCCGCTTGATACACAGGAGGATTTTTTACAGAAGTGGGATGAAATTACGAAGTTATTAAATGAATCATGGGATAAAATCTCGCAGGAACATTTTGAAACAGTGGAAATGGCTTTTGGAGCATTTGAGGGTACAAATTTCAGTTCAATTATGTATTTTATTAATAACGAAATCCATCACCGTGGGCAAGGAATAGTATATTTAAGGGCGTTGGGAATTGAACCTCCTGCGTTTTGGGATAGGTCGTAGAAAGTCATTATTTAATTTCAATTAACGTAGGCTGAGTTCAAAACTCAGCCTACGTTCGCTAATTCAATATCTTTTTTTAAAATGAAATAGGCAATTCAACCATTGTTTTATCCCAAGCTATCATCATAATTGCCTCATTTAGTTTATCATTCGCTTGCTTGAATTGAATCGTGAGATTTTCAACAATTTCCTCTCCTTTTTTAACAGGAATTTTAAATCTTGCCACATCCATTGCTTCCTTATAACTATATTCGCCCCATTGGTCCAAATCAGTATTTAAAATAATAGTCCATTCTGTTTCATTTGGAATAGCGTAGAAGGAATAGGTTCCCGATTTTACCTTTTTCCCTTGAATGGTAACATCGTTAAAAAACTTAATTTCTGTTGCTTCATTCGCCCCTACACGCCACATTTTACCATAAGAAATCAATTTCCCAAAAACTTCTCTATCCTTTTTGTTCGGGCGACTGTACGTTACACGAGCCAACGCCTTATCATTCCATTCAGTTTTGGGAGAAAATTTGCGGTCGTGAGCAAAATTATCAGGATAATAAGCCATATCCATTGGACTTTTATCCAGTCCTCTCAATTTTTGAGCATTTGCACACAAGACGGTTAGCATTAAAATGCAGGTTAAAATTAATGTGTTTTTCATTGGTTTTTTGTTAATTGTTGAGCTGAAAATTAAGTAAAATGTATGAAAGCTGTCATTGCAAACGTAGTGTAAATTTTTGATTTTTTTAGAAGATTTATGAAAACTGTCATTACGAGGCACGAGGTAATCTGTCAGATTGGTGAAAATACGTTTGATAACTATTCATCGAAAAGAGTTTAGAGTCCTTTTCTCATGAGCGAACAGATTGGTTTAACGAAACTCCGATTCACTGCGTTCGCAATGACAAAGCTCATCCATTCATCCCTCTAAATTAAACCAATCTATTGGGCAAAGCATCTTTATTCCGTATTTTTGTGAAAATTTTACTAATTAATACAGTCTGGCAGGATTTATGAAATTATAGGTTGCAAGTTTTTACCAATAACTGATAACTGCCTACTGATAACTGATGTTAAGAACTCACAATAACGGCGAACTCCGCCTTACTCATGTAAACCAAACCGTAACCCTTTGCGGTTGGGTACAACGCTCTCGTGACAAAGGGGGCATGATTTGGATTGACCTCCGTGACCGCTACGGCGTTA
>JAYUOX010000210.1:0-12831 GCA_043760595.1 Cytophagales bacterium | reverse complement strand
TTTATTTTCTTAATACATTCATCTGATAAACTTTCTACATCATCAGATGAGCAAATTCCTAATTGAAAAGGTGTAATTTTTAACTTATTTTCTAAATTAAATTTTGTAACATTTTCTCCCATTTTATTCACCCTAAAACTCACTTTTTGATGCACTTTATCACCAATTTTCAAGGCTCTCGGAAAGGGTAAATTTAAGGGAGTGCAATAGGTTTTATAAGAAGCATCGCCCCAATTTCGTTGGTCTTCGGTTTCAAAAATATCACCTTCAAAATTCACCTCAAATTCAATCCCTAAAACCGAATATTTCATACCCGAAATATCAATAAATGGTTGGTGCGGGGCAATGATTTTTGGAAAATTATATTGTTTTATTTCTTTATCAGAATGCTCAATTTCAAGGTTTTGACCCGCCAAATTTTCGATGGGATGAAGAATACAAAATCCAGCCCGATTTGTTTTAAAATCTTGTAACGTTTCTCCATCAATTTCAAAGGCTATCTCATTAGTTTTCAGTCCGTTAATTGTTATTTTCCATTGAAAAAATACGTTTGAATTATCAAAGTATTCTACGGTATAATTTATCTGAAAGGAATCTTCTTGAACCATGATTTTTTCATCTGAAATGATAGGCTCATAATTTCCCCAATTGGAATCTCTGACGGCAAAATATATCATCCGCAAAACCTCAGTTTCGTTCACGATAAATTGCCTTAGAAAACCATTTTCGTAGCTCAATTCTATTTGTCCAGCTTTTAGTTTTAGCATTTTCAGACTGAATAATTAAATGATATTAAAATGGTATTTAAGGTTAAGCATCTCCGATGCTAATTTTAGGCTTTTTTGCCTTTCTACAAAGGTTGCACTTCTCCGAAGTGATGAACGAGATTTTACTTCGGAGAAGTACTACCTTTGTAGAAATAAAGTTAGATAGTAAACAGCATCGGAGATGCTTAACCTTAATAATCTGCGTTATACTGGTTTATAGTTACCGAATTATCCAAAATGTTACAGTTTCCAATGAACCTCTTTTAAGGTTTTGCATAATTTTTAGAAGCATCATCCAAAATCAAAACCCAATCTTGTCCATAACCCAAACTTGGTGGAGTGAACTGTTTTGTACCTTTATTATCAAATTTCCCGAGGTCTTGAACTTTACCATTTCGTGGGTCTAACCAATACGCAACTATTTGATTATCAGATATTTTACCTAAATTAACGGTAAAAGTTCTACCCACCGAAACGTATATAAACGCATAGTCATTACCTCTGGTTGCTTGGATTCTTTCACCCGAATTTAGGTTATTTTCTATGATTAAAGATTGGTCGGGAATGCGGTCTAAAATTGGGCGAGATTCCAATAAATTTCGTATAAATTTCATCTGATTTGCTCCTGGTAAATCCATCGCTAATTGCCAATAAATGTGGGGATTATTGACGGCATCACGGTTGGGTGAGTACATTTGCCAAATGCCGTGACAGCCATACGTATGCCCAAAAGCACCCGCAAACAGGTCTAAATAGGCATATTTACGTACATCATACGGGCTTGACGTACCCAATTCATGGGCGTTGAAACAGACAGGATGATCCTCATAAAGCGGTTCACCATCCAACACGGGCTTGATTAGTTTCCTGTCATAAGAGCCTTTGATATTGTCATAAATGGGCGTGTCTCGGCAGTGTCCATTTTGAAACATATTAAAATCAAGCCATTCGTCATTGTGAAACCACTCGCTTGCCCCTTCGGTGTTGGGTTGTGGATGAAAAGTCATCATGGCTTTGTCATTTCCACCGACTCCTTCGGCAATTCCAGATGCCATATTTCGCCAAACTTCCACATCCTGCGAACCCGCCCTTGGGTTACGGTCTCCACCCAAAATCCAGATGATATTTTTCTTATTTTTATACCTTTCACTAAGCCATTTTCCGTAAATTTTGGCATTACTCACATTCAAAACATCAGGACCAACGCCCCAATGAGATTTGTTCAGTTTATCACCCCAAGTTGGCAAAAAACCGATGGTCAAACCAAATTCAGCGGCTTTGTCGATGATAAAATCCACGTGTTTGAAATAGGCATCATTTGGCTTGGTTGGGTCGTTGTCAAAAAGTGGTTTTTCACCGTAAGAGTTTGGTTTATTCAATCCATCAAATTCCGCCAAAGCCACCGCCTGAATGACCGTGAAACCTTGATTTGCCCTTTTTTTGAGGTAATACGTAGCTTCCTCACGGTCTAATCGGTGAAATAATTCCCAAGCGGTATCTCCCATCCAGAAGAAAGGTTTTCCCTCTTTCATCAAAAATCGCTTGTTATTACTGACCGTAAACGTCTGGGCAATCATTGAAAATGAAGCGAAAAGTGTAATTACTGTCAGATATAATTTGTTAATTTTCATTTTTTTATTATATTATTTATCGAAATAATGATACAATATTACGTGAAAATATACGACACTTTATCATCATAGTTACTAATTATTAATGCTATATTTGCAAATTATTAATTTTAATTTTCATTAATTAGGAAGATAGTATATGCAGAGTCCTAAAAAGCCCCATTTACTCAAAATAATTCCTCCCGTTGATTCATCTTTTATTTTGAAAGGTGACGAAATCGCTTGGAATAATCCTTGGCATTATCACCCAGAACTTGAATTGATTTTCTGTATAAAAGGAAAAGGGACGAATTTTGTGGGCAATGCCATCAGGAGCATTGAGGAAGGTGAAATATTGCTTTTTGGGAGTAATTTACCTCACACACGGCAACGAGATAAGGGTTTTTATGAACAAAATACAAAGGAAAAACCCGAGTCCATCGTGATACAATTTAGACTTGATTTTTTGGGAGAAAAATTCTTCGACATTCAAGAGTTTTTGCATATTAATGAATTAGCAAACAGGGCATTGAGAGGTTTGAAATTTAGTGGAAAAACCTTGCAAAATGTTTCGCAAAAATTGCTTTTGATGGAAGAATTAGACAAAACGCAAAGAGTCCTTGAACTTCTACAAATTTTAAATATTTTGGCAAAATCAGAAGAATTTGAGTACCTCAACACGGGCGGATATGCGAGTGATGTTCACGAAAAAAATTCTCAGAAAATTAACCAAGTATATGAATTCACGATTACAAATTTCAGAAAAACTATTGAACTTTCACAAGTTGCTGAATTGACAAGTCTCTCAATATCAGCATTTTGCAGATATTTCAAAACCCGAACCCGCAAAAGTTATTTTCAATATTTAACCGAAGTCAGGATTGGTTATGCCTGTAAATTATTGAACGAAGGGGAATTTGATATTGGCAATGTGGCGTATCAAAGTGGATTTAATAATTTGTCTAATTTTAATAAACAATTCAAGAAAGTGATGAAAACTACGCCTGGGGTTTATAAAACCACCAATTTTCAGACTCGTGATTAGTAAACTTTCTTTGCATGATTGCCAAAAACAGTTTTTCATGGTTTCTCATAGCTTCAATCACCACTGATTTCGCTGCAATTTTTACCGCTTTGCTAATTTTTATGCCATCAATAATGGCTACCTCTTGAGCCTATGAAAATTGAATTGGAGGTTTATCGGAGACTTTCTTCTCCTTTCCAAGTTCAAACAAAAGAAATTTAGCATTCCTTTCAATTAATTCTAATGGATTCTCATTAATTTTGTACTTTTACAAGAAAATTAATTCAGGGTAATACTAATGCCCAATTATTGAACCCCAGATAACAAAGAACTAATCATAAAAATGGGATTATTTAGCTTCCTAACATCAGACATTGCGATTGACCTTGGTACTGCCAATACGTTAATCATCCACAAAGACCGCATCGTAGTTGATGAACCATCAATTATCGCCCTCGACAAAGCTACTAATAAGGTTTTGGCAATCGGAAACAAGGCGATGCAAATGCACGAAAAAACCAACGAAAATATCAAAACCATCCGTCCTTTGAAAGACGGAGTAATTGCCGATTTTACCGCTGCCGAGTTGATGATTCGTGGAATGATAAAAATGATTGACACAGGAAATCGTTTTTTCACACCCTCGCATCGCATGGTTATTTGCATTCCTTCGGGTATCACGGAGGTTGAAAAACGTGCCGTAAAAGACTCTGCCGAACACGCAGGGGCAAAGGAAGTTTATATGGTTCATGAGCCAATCGCTGCGGCAATTGGTATCGGAATTGACATCGAACAACCCAATGGTTCAATGATTGTGGACATCGGTGGTGGTACTACCGAAATCGCCGTTATTGCTCTTTCAGGCATTGTTTGTGAGGCTTCTGTGCGTATTGCGGGAGACGTTTTTACTCGTGATATTGTTGATTATATGCGTCGTGAACACAATCTTTTGATTGGGGAACGTTCGGCTGAATTAATCAAAATTGAAGTCGGTTCTGCCTTGCCAGAATTAGAAAATCCACCCGCAGATTATGAAATCCGTGGTCGTGATTTAATGACGGGTATTCCGAAAGAAATTAAAGTTACGTATTCAGAAATTGCATACGCATTAGATAAATCAATCTCGAAAATTGAGGAGGCTGTTATGAAGGCTTTAGAGGTTTCGCCACCAGAACTTTCGGCTGATATTTACCACAACGGTATTCACTTGACGGGCGGCGGAGCGTTGTTGCACGGTTTGGATAAGCGTTTGGCAAATAAAACAAAATTACCCATCCACATTGCTGATGATCCTCTAAGAGCGGTTGTACGTGGAACGGGCGAGGTTTTGAAGCATTTAGACCACTTCAAGCCAATTCTAATCTCATAATAGAGGATAGAGATTAGATTATAGAGTAGAGATGATGGAGTAAAAAATTAGGGTAAAAAAAGAGTGTAAAGAATTTGTTTAATTTAATGTAAACTGATTCTTTATACTCTTTACTCTATACTCTAAAATCTATTCTCTTTACACTACTCTCTAACATCTAATCTCTAAAAAAATGTACCAACTCGTCCAATTCATATCCCGCCAACGAGCCTTCATTTTGTTCGCATTTTTGGAGGTTTTGAGTCTTTGGCTTTTTTATTCCTACAACAACTACCCCAACGCTATCTTCTTCAATACCAGTAACTTATATGCAGCAAAGGCTCTTAAAGCGTCTAACTCGATAAGAGAGTATTCTAATTTGCAGGAGGTAAATACCGAATTGGCTACGGAGAATAAACGACTCAATGAGACGGTTGCGAAGTTGCAAGCCGAACAATTATCGAAGTCAATCATTAATTATAAGGCAGATTCAGCGGTGGCGGCACGTTTTAAGTTTGTGCTGGCAAAAGTTCAGAATCTTACCACGACCCAATTCAATAATTATATCACCATCGACAAAGGTTCTGCCGATGGACTTACTCCTGGGATGGGTGTAATTTCTTCGACGGGGGTTGTGGGTAAAATAAAGTCGTGTTCAGAACATTTCTCGGTGGTAATTTCGGTTTTACATTCTGAATATACGGTTTCGGCAAAGTTAAAAAGTAACAATGAAATTGGTTCAGTAAAATGGGAAGGTAAAAATCCTGACATCGTAGAAATGACGGATGTGTCTCGTTATAAGACCGTTAAGATAAAAGATACTGTTGTTACGTCTGATTTTAACTACGTCTTTCCACCTAATATCACGATTGGTTACGTCAAAAAAGTAGGGGTAAAAACTGACCAAACTTTCCACGAAATTGATGTTCAATTAGCCACAAACTTCCACACGCTCGCTTACGTATATGTAATAAACAACAGATTATTAGGTGAACAAAAAGCGTTAGAAGAGAAAAGTGGGGACGTGAAGGCGAAGTAAACTTAGCTGTTAGCTATTAGCTTTTGGCTTTTGGCACTCAGCTTCAAGGTAGTATCGAATAAATTAATTGAGCGAGCTTGAAAGCTAACAGCCAATTGCCAACAGCCATAAAATGACCCCAAGAAGTATATTTTCACAAGTTCTTGTCTTTGGATTTTACCTTTTGCTACAAATATTTTTTGTGAGACAATTGGTATTTTTCAACTATGCCTTCTGTTTCGTATATATTGCTACGATAACACTTTTACCTTTTGAAATTAACAGAGTAACCCTTCTTGCTCTTGCTTTTTTTGCGGGAGTAATGGTGGATATTTTCTATAACACGCTTGGAGCAAATGCCGCTTCAATGACGTTGATAGCTTTTTTACGACCCACGGTCATTGATATTTTAACGCCTCAACGGGGCTATGATGAACGCCAAACGCTTAGTTTAAACTCGATGGGCTTGACGTGGTTTATAACCTACACTGTTACGCTCACTTTCATTCATCATTTTGTACTTTTCTCATTAGAAGCCTCCGACTGGGGGTTGTTTTTACCTGTATTATTGAAGGTAATTTGTAGTACCATTTTCACTACAACGGTGATTGTAATTATTCAGTTTTTCAAGAGAGATTAATTATTGATATTCGTTGATTGATACTCGTAATTCGATTACATTATCGAAAATTGAAAACCAAACATCGAACAACGAGAACCGAACATCGAAAACCGAACAACGAGAACCGAACATCTAACATCGACCAACAATCTCCACACATTTCTTTACGACCTCAGTAATTTGCCCAAAATTTCCTGATGCTAAAACGTCTTTGGGAAATAGTTGGGAACCCATCCCTACGGCAGTAACGCCTGCCGAAAACCAGCTTTTTAGATTTTCTTCGTTAGGTTCAACTCCGCCCGTAACCATCACCTTTGCGTGAGGCATTGGAGCTTTGAGGGCTTTGATAAATGCCGTTCCAAGCACATTGGCAGGGAAAATCTTGACAATATCCGCTCCCAATAGTTGGGCGTTATAGATTTCGGTGATGGTCATTACGCCTGGCATCCAAGCGATTTTATGTTTATGACAGACTTCTCCAACGGCAGGGTTTAGGCAGGGTTGTACGATAAAATCAGCATCAAGACTAATAAAATATTCAGCTTCCTCGGCACTAAAGACTGTACCAATTCCGATTGCCATATCGGGTAGTTCTTGGCGGATGTATTTTACCAGTTCTACAAAAATTAAAGCTGCCCCTTCGCCACGATTTGTATATTCAAAAACTTTGATTCCGCCATCGTAGCACGCTTTTACGATTGCCTTACTGACTTGTAAATCTGGATGATTGAATAGCGGCATGATAGGTACTTCACTGAGTTTTGCGTATAATTCTTCTTTCGTGAATTTCATATTTTTATTCCTGTTATTGTAGCTCGAAGTGGCACTTCGAGAATAGGAGTCCAATGTCTCGAAGTGCCACTTCGAGCTACAGTATTACTCTACCTTTTTAACCTACCGCTAACATCCCCATTCACTACCGCTTCAACTTCCTGCACACTCACGAGGTTAAAATCGCCTTCGATGGTGTGTTTTAGGGCTGAGGCAGCAACGGCAAACTCGAGGGCTTTTTGGGTATCTTTATAAATCAATTCTCCATAAATATAACCCGCCATAAAAGCATCACCCCCACCGATTCTATCCACGATATCGGGGATGTCGATGAGGGGTGTCTCAATCATTTGTGAGTCAGTCCAACACCTCCCCAAGAGTGTATTGTGTGAGGCGGAGATTTGTCCTCTTTTAGTATTTATAATCTTTTTTACTTTCGGAAACTTCTCTATGATTTGTTTGCAAACGGACTTGAAACTACCTTTTTCATCATTCGGAATGATTCCGAACATATCGGAAGCATCGCCTTTACTACACACAATGACATCACAATTTTCAACCAATTGTGGCATGATTTCGTTGGGTCGTTTGCCCCATTTCCAAAGATTGGAACGATACCCCACATCGGCAGAAACCGTGATTCCCATTCGGTTGGCGGTTTGTGTCGCTTCCAAACAAGCCTGAAAAGCACCTTCCGAAATGGCTGGGGTAATGCCCGTGAAATGAAACCAAGTGGTATCTTTTAAAATTTTCTCCCAATCAAAATCAGAAGGTGAAAGACTTGCAAAAGATGAAAAAGCACGGTCATAAACTACTTTACTCGGACGCATGGCTGCACCTTTTTCCACAAAATAAATGCCGATTCTGTCGCCTCCATAGACAATATGCTCAGTACCGACTCCATATTTTTGAAAAGTATTAGTAGCCGATTTCCCTAAATCATTATCAGGAAAACGAGTAACGTGATTGGCTGGAATACCCAAAATAGCCAAGGAAGACGAAACATTTGCTTCGCCTCCGCCAAAATTTATATCAAATTGAGTAGCCTGTGGAAATCGTGAGAAATTAGGCGTACTCAACCGCATCATGACCTCTCCGAAGGTAGTAACTTTCATAGTTTTTCTTTTATTTTGTGATAAACATTTAAGGTTCTACTATGATTTATGAAGAAAGAGGGAACTGTCAAATTCTCTCAAAATTAGATTAAAGGGATAAGATATCAGTTCTCTCCCGCTTCGGCGGTCCGATTCGTCGGGATGACAAGTCCGTATAAATCATAGTAGAACCACATTTAATAACGGAAGATGTACTTATTAATGCAAACTCAAAATTAATTGGATTCTCAACCCTACCAAGCGTTCAAAACGCTCGGTAGGGTTAATTTTATCTTAAAAATAAATCTGCATTAATAAGTATACAGTTCCGTTTAATAATGATAACTACTGTAACTTGACATCAGTAGGCATTCATTACACTGATGACAAAAATAGCCAAATTTTTCTTTGTCTAAATGCCACTCTCCACCACAACTTGGACATGGGCGATTGATGTCTTTTATTTTGGAGATTTTCTTATAATTGGCTAAAAAATAATACGTTTTCACGCCCGAAACCTCCGTAATTTTAGCGGCAACTTTTCTGCCTTGGACTGACAACCCAGAATCATGATTACATTGCTGACGCATTGCCCATTTTTCACCAGTGCCGCAGTTTAAATCTAAGATTTTGATAGCTTTATAGGTATTTACCCAACCCAAAACGTCCCAAACTCGGGTATCGTGCAGTTTTGGAATTTTGAATAAGGGAACAAATTTTTCACAAGAACCACACCGAATTGGTGAGAAATCTCCGTAATAATACAGCACAAAATAGTCGTGTTTCTCACAAGTACAAACAGAGTCCAATTCTTCTTCTACATATCCTAAATACATGATTTCTATTTTACTACTGCAAAATTCTTCTAATTTTTTGATAGCATCTGTTACGTATTTTGTGAAATATCTTTCGTCCAAAGCCTCTTCTGTGAATGTCCACAAATCAATCGAAATTCTGTTATTTTTTATGTAAGTATTCATGTCTCGCCCATTGATTTGCCCGTTTTCACGCAAGCTACCACATACGTGATAGAATTTTTGCCAAAGTTCATTTTCGTCAAGATTTTCTCTGTATTTGATTGATAATGAGTGCATTATGTTTTAGTTTTCTTCAGAAACCAATTTCCAATTTTCATCCTTTGGTTCATCAGTGTTAGGTATTCGTGCGTTTTTAGTCATATCTTTTTCACAAGCCCCGAACTCAATAAAATTTTGCTGTGCCTTAGCCAAAGAAATATGATTTGGACCGCCTAAATAGTGCGGTTCAAAATTCTGAATTGGGCAACGTTGCCAAAAACAAACCTCACAAATATCCCAAAGATGGTCTTCTCGATTAAAGGTTTTGTAGCCACAACAGGGACAAGTATATTTTGTTGAATTATTCATTTTGATTAATAAACATTCTTGCGAGGCACTCCCAAATAAGTCCGAGATACAACTGTCTCAGAAAAATCACATTTCCATATTTCTACCACATAATAATCATCCCCTTCATCTCCTTTGACTGTCCATAGTTTGAAAGAAGAGATACGGATTCGGTACGGTCTTTTTTCTAAATTTAATTCTAACATGGTGTCATAATTTGTACAGTCTTTTACCTGCAAAAGCCCCGAAGGCAGATTTAGAGAAGTTTCTACAATATGGTCAGCCTCAGTGTCTTCGGTAGGTTCAGCAGATAAAACTCTAATTTCCACTTTGATTTCTGCATATTTTGCCACCGTTACGCCCAATAAACCTTCACTAATTGCGAGTTTTCGTTGCCCAGCTTGGTCATTCCAAAAGTCTGGGGCATCGGTCTGTGCTTGGGTTTCAGAGTCCAAAATATAGAATTGGTAATACTCCGTAAAGAAAGACAAGTGGTGGTGTTCAATGATTTTCTTTTGTTCTTCTTTCAGATTTAATTCTTCTTGAAATGCCTCTTTTACTTCCTTGGCTTTATCGTGATTTATCGCAAAAAAGGTCTTAATCAACTTCTCGCAAGGGTCGATAACAATATCTTTTTGTGGGTGATTGCTTGGAATAACCGTTATAATGACCACCTTCCCATCATTGCCCGACCATAATTCATATTCCAATTGAGCCGTTGAAGGAGCATTTGATTTTATCCAATGATGGAGGTATTCGTTTCCGCTTGCCCGCTCAAAAATATCTTGCAAAATATCATCATACCAATCCACAATTCCGCCGTAAATCGCATCCATCAATTTGGTGGAAACATGGTGCAACAAATCCGCAATTTGTTTCTGTCTTGGGTGGTCGTTTTCAGCCCTAAAATCTAACATGGCTACGTGCATCAAACGTAGAATAATTGCCCTCGAATTGGGTTTATTGTGGTTTTCTCGGTACTCATCCAACAACACAAAAAATCTATCCAGAGCCTCCTTTTCATTGCCATAGTGGTCGGACAAAATCAAGTTTTTCCAACCAGCCGTAGTATATTTTCCGTAGAAATTACCCACAAAATCATTGAAATCATGGAAGGGTGGGCTTTCAGAAATTTCATCATTTGAACCTTCATAAAATCCCATAATAAACGCTTCCATGCGAGTAATACTTTTCTCGCCCAAATACATGGCAGGGCGTTCACGCATTTTATCTAAGGTGTCATACAGGTTCTTCTTTTCCATGAGATTGATTTTCAGTTTGTTAGGATTCTTTGTGCAATATACCCAAATAAACAAAAATTACCCAAAAACAACCTTCGCTCATGCGTTTATTGTCTTTGGGTAATTTTAATGTAAATATTTAAACGACATTTTAATTGGTATTCAGCGATTTGTCCTCAAACCCCTAACCCCTAAATCCCAACCCCTACTTAATGAATATAACCAGCATCCTGTTTTTCTAAATCAAACAATTCCGAAATCACATCTACCAATTGGTCGGCTTCGCCACGCTTACAAGCCGCTTTTAGGTTCAAGACTGGCAACTTCATGATTTTCTGAATAATGCCCATCGTGATTTTTTCGATTCTTTCGGCTTCTTCGGCTGAAAGGTTTTTCAAATGCCTTGCTACTTCTTCTTTTCTGATTTGCTCTAAGGCATTTTTCAATTTATTTATCGTAGGCGAAACAACCATTTCTTTCGACCAATCATCAAAACCAACTATCGCTTCTTCAATGATTTGTTCCACATCGGGAATAGATGCCATACGAATGCGGAGGGCTTCGTCTGCTCGCTCACGGAGGGAATCAATGTTATAAACCAATGCCCCTGCGATGTCCTCAACGTTATCTTCTACGCTTCTCGGAACGGATAAATCTATAAAATATTTAAAAGTCAGAATGCCAATTTTATTAATTAACTCCTTGGTAATCAGAGGTTTATTAATCGTTATTGATGAAATAACTACATCTGCTCGCTTGATTTCTTCTTCAAAATTTTCAAAATCTGCTATTCTGAAATCATGTCCTTTGGCTACTTTTTCGGCTTTGACTTTGGTACGATTCAAGACTGTAATCTCGAATGGTTTTTCTGCCATATTTTTACAAACATCAATCCCGATTTCTCCCAATCCCAAAATCAAGACTTTGGGGATTGTAATATTTTGGGTTAATTCTTCGGTTAAAGCTACGGCTGCATACGATGTTGAAGCCGCTCCGTCTCTGAAAGATGTTTCTTGGGCTACTCTTTTATTTGAGAAAAAAATCGTGTGCATCAAGCGGTGAAGAAATGGACCTGCCATGTTCAAATCCGCTGAAATCTGGTACGATTGTTTGATTTGATTTGGTATCTGTAAATCTCCTACCACCTTTGATTCTAAGCCCGTTGCGACTCTAAAAAGGTGATTTACGGCTTCGGCTTGAATATTGAATTGTTGGAAATGTGCAAAATACGTCTCGGTGTCGATGATGCCTTTTTGGGTCAAAAGGACTTTGATTAAATCAGTCGTAATATTGTTTTCAGAAGTGTAATAAACCTCCGTGCGGTTACAAGTCGAAACCACCAAACACTCTTGAATACTGAATATATCCTTAATTTTAAGGGAAAAGTCTTTTACTTCGCCTTCGGTCAAGGTTAATGCTTCACGGATAATCAGTGGTGCTGATTTGTATGATAAACTAAATGCTTTAAATATATTTTGCATATTTCCTTACGATTCCTATTCAATTTCAACAAAACGTTTTGTGAGAATGTTTTGCTAATTCATTGATAACTAAACAATTATATTCTTGGAAAATTCTCAATTCAGATAATTTGTTTGGAGTGCAAAATTACGACAGGAACGAATATATTTATCCTCTAATTTGGGTAATTTTTAATGAAAAATCTTAATTTAGAATTGATATAAATAATAGTTTTGAAGTAATTATTTTCTTAGAATTATACAATTATTTGCAACTCAAACCTTCTGGTTTGGAGATAGATAATCCGAACCAGAAGGTTTGGGTTAAAACAAAAAAAACCTGCAAAACCACAAGAACTTCGCAGGTACATCAAATTGGGTTAGGGAATGTTTTTAAAATGAAAACTATGTCATTGTAGGGGCGTATCGCATACCAATGCTGTCAACTTAAGAAATTTGTCCGATTAACGCTGGCAGGGTTTTGAATCCTGCCAGCGTTGAAACGGGGAATT
>JAYUOX010000209.1:0-12901 GCA_043760595.1 Cytophagales bacterium | reverse complement strand
GTAATCAGTAACGCATCAAGCACAGAATTAGTGGTTTTCAAGACTCCAACAACCTTAAATTGCTTTTCTTTATGAGCTTCTCCTTCACCATCAAAACCATGTTGCGAAGCAAAAATATCACCCACTTTCAAACCCAAATTCTTAGCAACTTTACTACCCACCACCATTTCCATTACCTGCGAAAATACCTTCCCTGTTTCAAATTCAGCTTGAAAATGAGCTAAATATTTCTCGTTTGAACCCACGATTCTGTAACCTTTGTAGCTATCTCCCATCGAAAGCGGTATGGTAGATTTTACTAATGGGCTGCGAGTCAGGCGATTAGCTTCTTCCATAGAAATATTCCCCGTGGGCGAATCAATCTGATAGATACTTGCCAAAATCAATTGGAGTGGACTACCTTTTGCTCCCACAACCATATCAATCCCCGCCACATTACGGGAAAATTTCTCTTCAATTTGTTTGCCCGCCAAAAGTAAAAGTGAGATAATTGCAATTCCCAAAGCCATCAATAAAATGCTCAGAGAAGTGGTTAAAGGCTTATCTTTCAGGTTGTTGGTTGATATTTTTAGTAAGTTCATATTTTTTGAGCTGTCGGCTTTCGGCAATCGGCTTTTGGCAGTAAATTTTAATCTTAATTTTATGAGAATTGAGAGCTGACCGCCGAAAGCCGATAGCCAATCAAAGTTCAACTCTCTTCTCAAACACATCTTTCAATCGCTGGTCATGCGTTACAACCACTAAACTTGCCCCAATTTCTTGAATCTGATTTCTCAGTAAATCAATGACTTTCAGACAGTTATCGTCATCTAAGCTTGATGTAGGTTCATCCGCTAAAATCACTGACGGCTTGTTCATTAATGCCCTTGCGATGCTTACTCGTTGTTGTTCACCTTGCGAAAGTTGGGTTGTTTTTTTGGATAAATGTTCCGAAAATCCTAAACTTTCTGCTAATTGTTGAGCCTGATTTTTTGCTTGATTTTTGCCCGCTAAATAATTGGCTAACAACAAATTATCCATCACTGATAGTGAATGAACGAAGTGCGGTTTTTGGTAAATTATCCCCACATTTTTTGCCCTAAAATCTGCTGCTTGACTGACTGATAATTGACTAATTTCTTGATTATTTATCTGAATATTTCCACCCGTAGGTTTCAATAAAAGTGCCATCAGATGCAGAAAAGTGGTTTTTCCCTTACCCGATTTGCCCAAAATAAGCATCGTTTCACGGTCAGCACAGGAAAAATTGGGAAAGTCAAAACGCTTTTTGGGCGTGTAGGCAAAAGTTAAGTTTTGGGTGGAAATCATGTCGTTGATGTATTAATTTTCTTCGATCAATAAATTAAAACTAAAATCAAGCGGGTCAAAAGCTTCGGCTACTTGATTTAAGAAATCTGGATTATTGAGATAAAAATTCAAAAAATTCTCGGCTCTTTCTTGCGGAACGCCATTGGGGAAAAGTTTTTGTTTTACGCCCAAAAGCTGATTTACTTCTGTTTCTTGATTGCGTTCTTCGGCTTTTTTGAGGCGTTTTTCGAGATTTTCTAAGGCATTCAAAACCTTTTGTTGCTCGCCTTTTACTGCCCCTTCCAAGGTCTTATCAATCTTCACTGATTTTGCTAAAATTTTGTCAAAAATAGTGATAAACTCTTGACTTTCAGCGGATAAGCTCAATGAATTCTGAGAATTTTTTTCTACATAATTCTTTTTCAAAGTGATTTCGTCCAAAAATAAATCATTGGCAGAAAGCCCTAATTTCTCAATCCTTTTGGCGGTAGATTTATTGATAATCATCCCAAAATTTCGAGGCATCAAAATCGGAAATTCTACTTGATGAAAATCAAAAACGCCTTTCAATTGCAACCAATAAGGCACCTCCGAAGGTCCACCGATGTAAGCTAAATTAGGCAAAATAACTTCTTCATACACAGGGCGAAGTACCACATTTGGGCTAAATTTTTCGGGTTCATTTTCTAATAAATCTAAGATTTCTGATTCTGAAAATTGAATGTTGGTATTTAAAATTTTAAATAAATCGCCTTCTCTCGTGATACGCTCACGCACGCCGTCTGCGAGGTAAAAGAAATTGATTTCTCGAGGAGCTATTTGAGTTTTGTAGCCTAAATTTTCTAATTTCTTAGTCGTTTCAGAAACTATTTTGAAGGCAGTATTTTCTAATAAATCGTTTTTTATAATCGGGATAAATTGTCGTTTCAATGCTCTATCATCCGCATCAATACACACAAGTCCTTGATTACCAAAGAGTTCGTGAGCGTAACATTGTGCAGCACCCGCCAAGGTTTCGTGGTTGAGATAAGCTGTTTTGAAGATTTCTGGACATTCTGACATCTCTGAAATCAGCGATTCTAATTCCTTCGGATTCATCCGCCCGACTGCCCCCGTTTGGGTGGTTTTCCAAGCTAAATTTTTTCCAAATAAGGAGAAATGATTGATTTCTGCAAAATCATGGTCTTCGCTCGCCATCCAATAAACGGGGACGAAGTTGTAATCAGGAAAATAGGACTTTAATTTCTTCGCTAAATTGATGGTCGTAATCATTTTGAAAACTACGTACAATGGACCTGTGAAGATATTTAATTGATGACCAGTGGTTACGGTGAAGGTATTTTCGTGTAAAAGGGTATCTAAATCAGGCTGATTTGGGAGGTTTTTGTATTGCTTTTTGAGGGTTTCTACTAATACTTTTCGCTTCGTATTATCAAACCTTTTTAAAGCAATTTGCTTGTTAAATCCTTGAATATCAGCAAAATTACCTGAGAAATCTTGGAGTTTGGATGACTGATTAATGAAGTCTAAAAATAACGAAGAAAATTGATTTACTTCTGAAAGCGTCAATTGATTAATTTGCATGATGAAATGTATTATTGGGAATTGATTTTACCCTTTTTTTCTAACGAAAATATGGTGGGGTTTGTTCCTGTGTAAGATTGTCTGAGCGACTCAATCTGAACTTGGATTGCGAAACGTCGCACCGTGTGAGATTAGAGGATTTTTAGGATTGTATGCTTTAATGGGAGTTTGTTTCTATTCTGATATTTCCAGATTGACAAATCCTGTAAATCCTAAAATCATTTTTAATCCTGATTCAGATTACTTTTTCCCAACTCCCATAAAAAACAAAACCCAACCCAGCATCAATCCAGTTCCGCCAATGGGTGCAATTGCTCCCCACATTTTTACACCCGTAACACAAATCAAATAAAGCGAACCAGAGAAAATAATAGTGCCTATAATGAAGGCGTAACCCGCCCACATGAGGAATTTATGAGGAATTTTATTCGTCAAAATACCCACAAATATTAACGCCAAAGCTCCGTACATTTGATAACGGGCTGCCGTTTCGTAGGTTTCTAAATTGCCTGCTTTTTGTAATGCTATTTTAAACGCATGAGCCCCAAAAGCACCCAAAGCGATGGATAATCCTGCTAAAATAGCTCCTGATTTTAAAAATAATTTGTTCATTTTTATTGATTTTGAATGTTGTAAGTAGCGATTTAGACTCATTTATGATATTCTGGTCGTGTTGAACGTAGTGGAACATGACAAATACATAAACTAAAAACTTATAGATATTCATTTTGTACAAAGTTAGTCAGCTTTACTCAAAGAACTCAAAGAAGATCACAAAATCATAGAGGTAAACGTCCTCTTGTTGTACCTTTATCGAAAGTTTAATACGCATATAATTTTATGAAAAAATACTGGATAATGTTTGTGGTAATTACAGGTTTATTTTCAGCCTGTAAAAAAAATAACGATTGGTCAATCAGTATTCCTGACATAACATCCTCATCGTCTCCCCGTGCGGTTGATTTGAACGAAGACGGTGTTTTGGACATCGTTATGGGTGCAGGCGGAGAAGGCGGAGACGAATGGAGTCAGACTAAAATGGGTGTAATAGCCATTAATGGGGCTAACGGGTCGATTCTTTATGGCTTTGCTGGATGGTGTTATCCACAAGACGATTTGGTCGGTGAAATGTGATAGTGCCGAAGTTTTTTCTCAACCTGCCGTTGGATATTTTACAGGAAATGACCGTGTGTTAGACGTTTTTGTGAGTTTTTCCATTGGTGTTTACCCTTCTTATTACCGAACCGAACAATGGCTCATTGATGGAAAATCAGGGAAAGTAGTTACCCAGTTTAATGGTGAAAGATTTACGTATTCATCGCCACTAACGACTGATTTGGACGGAGACGGAACAGATGAAGTAGTATTGAACATGGTAAAAGATTCAGTTATTGAAAGTAGGAACAAGCCTTTTTATGAATTGAGTATTTTTGATTTTAAGAACAATAAAAACGAAATATTGGCTTCTCGACAGAGTGGAGCTTGTTTTGCCTCCACTCCTTACTTAGGCGACTTAGATGATGATGGAAAGTTAGACGTGATTTATAGTGGAAGCCCTGCTCTGTATTCAATATTTCCAGGAACGTCCTCTTTTCAAAGAACGCCTGTATTATTATCCATTCATCGGGTAGAGTTGGATAAAATTAATGTGAAAGCGGTCAAGTGGGGGTCGTACATGGGGAAGGATGCCAAGAGTATTTGGCGATAAATAAATTGAGTCATTATCAAGATTTGATACAAACCTTGATAATGACTCACCCATTGAATACATATCTTATTTAAAAATTTCTAATTCAGTATTAACGTAATTTCTTCCACTTTCTGTTTCATTTTCACCGTTCCCAAAATCGCTCTAACTGCCTCTGCAATGCCTTCTGGGTCGAATCCGCACTCTTTGTGGAGTTCAATTTGCTCCCCGTGTTCAATCACTTTATCTGGAATTCCAAGGCGTTTTAATTGGTTTGAATAACCATTATCTAACATAAATTCACCCACTGCCGAACCAAATCCTCCTTGAATACAACCGTCTTCTACGGTGATTACTTTTTCATAATTCTGAAAAATTTCGTGTAACATTACTTCGTCCAAAGGTTTCACAAAACGCATATCATAATGGGCTGGATTGATGCCTTCTTTTTCAAGTATTTGACAGGTTTCAATGGCATAATTTCCAATATGTCCCAAAGTCAAAATCGCCACATTCTCACCGTCTTTTATCTTCCGTCCCTTGCCAATTTCCATTAATTCAAATGGTGTTTTCCAATTAGGCATAACTCCTTCGCCACGTGGGTAACGTATTGATATACAAGACTTTAAGTTCTTAAAATTATCCTTTGAAACCGTAAACATAATGTCCCGCAATTCCTTTTCATTCATTGGGGCAAACACAATCATGTTCGGAATACATCTCATATAGGCAACATCATATACCCCATGATGCGTTGGTCCGTCAGCACCCGCAAAACCTGCTCTGTCCAAACAGAAAATGACAGGTAATTCTTGAATCGCAACGTCATGCACTACTTGGTCGTAGGCACGTTGCATGAATGTTGAATAAATATTACAAAAAACCGTTAAACCTTGCGTTGCCATTCCTGCCGAAAACGTTACAGCGTGTTGTTCGGCAATGCCCACATCAAAAGCACGATGAGGCATGGCTTTCATCATAATATTCAGCGAACTTCCCGAAGGCATGGCGGGCGTAACTCCCATGATTTTGGAATTTAGTTCCGCTAATTCTACGATTGTATGTCCGAATACATCTTGGTATTTTGGGGCTTGGGGCGTTGAATAGACTGTTTTTTTAATTATTCCAGTAACCTTATCGAATTTTCCAGGAGCGTGCCAAAGCGTTTGGTCTTTTTCGGCAAGGGCATATCCTTTGCCTTTTGTGGTAATGCAATGAAGGATTTTAGGACCAGGAATGTCTTTCAAATCTTCCAAAACGGTTGCCAAATATTCAACATCATGTCCATCAATTGGACCAAAATATCTTAGATTTAATGATTCAAATAGGTTGCTTTGTTTCAGTAAAGTAGCCTTCAACCCGTTCTCAATTTTAGAAACAATATCTTGGGCAGATTTACCAAAAGTAGACATTTTACCCAACAAATTCCAAACCTCATCTTTCACACGATTGTAGGTGTGTGAAGTAGTAATATCGGTTAAATATTCTTTTAAAGCCCCCACATTTGGGTCAATTGCCATGCAATTATCATTCAAAATAATAATCATGTTGTTTGGAATTGCTCCCGCATGATTCATTGCTTCAAATGCCATTCCCGCTGTCATTGAACCATCACCAATTATGGCAATATGCTGACGGTCTTTTTCGCCTTTATATTGTGAAGCCACTGACATTCCTAAAGCTGCCGAAATGGAGGTTGAAGAATGCCCAACCCCAAAGGCATCATATTTACTTTCCTTACGTTTGGGAAACCCTGAAATTCCACCGTAGAGGCGATTTGTATGGAAATTATCCCGTCTGCCCGTCAAGATTTTGTGTCCGTAGGCTTGATGTCCTACATCAAAAATTACCTGATCATTAGGCGTATTAAAGACATAATGCAAAGCCACTGACAATTCAACAACGCCCAAAGAAGCCCCAAAATGTCCCCCAAACACAGAAACATCGTCAATAATATACTGACGAAGTTCATCACAGATTTGAAGCAATTCTGAACGGTCTCGCTTCCTTAAATCCTCGGGGGAGTTAATTTGAGCTAATAATTTGCCAGGGGTTATTTTCATGGAATTTAATTATCGAAAAGTGTAAATATATAACTACCTAAAATAGGGAATGTTTGATGTTATTATATTTATTATTGTACAAATTTACGAAATTATTTTGAGGTTACAGTAAAGCAAAAACGGTCAAGCATTTTGGGCTTGACCGTTTTTGATAAAAATATATTTTTAAAATTTAAGCAAAATTCAAAGCATCCTCCTTCATAGCTTCACAAGCAGCAATTAATTTATCCATTACTTCTGCTTTACTACGAATTGAAGCTAATGTACTTACTTTATATTCTTCTCGTTCCTTAACCGATAATGTACGGACATATTCATGCAAACGTGATGCGACAGCAAGTTTTTCTTCTTGACTTTTTGCTTCACTAATTTCTTTTTGATATGATTTTACGATTGGATCATTCATTGCAAACAGTAAATTAGTTTTATGAAAATTGCAAGTTACTTTCGACTCAACCCCTAACCGAGCGACGGTCGCCCCTAAAACCTAACCCCTAAATCTATTTCTGCGAAGCCTTAAACAACTTTTGCTTCTCTTCTTTCGTCAAACTTTCATAACCTGAACGAGATATTTTATCCAAAATTTCATCCACTTCATCATCGTCTGGGTAGGCATTTGCTATGCCTGAAGAGGAACTTCCGAAGGCAGTTTCTTTCTGACGATGAACAACTTTGATGCTTGGTTTTTCGGTACGTTTAAACAGATTTTGGAAGAACTCAACTGTGGCATCAATGGGCGTTCCCCAGTCTCTGCCTGCTTGGAGTTGTTTGATGTAAATGTATCCTAAAAATGCTCCGCCCAGATGCACGATTTCGCCCCCTGCGTTTGTGCCGACAGTTCCTGCTAATGAAATGATGAAAAAGAAGGCTGCAATATATTTTATTTTAACGGGTCCAATCAAAAATAGGAAAAATGTATAATCGGGCATGAGTGTAGCGGCAGCAAACATAATTGCCATGACACTTCCAGAAGCTCCGATGATAGAAATATTGATTTGACCTTTGTAAAAAGGAATAAAATTAAAAAATATCAGTGCCAACAACGCTCCAAAAAACGCTCCAAGAATATAAATATTTATTAGGCGACGACTACCCAAAAATTCTTGAATAATTGAACCGTACCAATACAACATCAACATATTGAAAAGTAGATGTAGAGGTACAACATCATGCAAAAAAGCGTAGGAGAGGATTGTCCAGGGTTGGTACAGAAAAGTGCCAAAGGCAGGTTTTAAGCTCAAATAACCAAGAAAAGACTTGAAGAGTGCGCCATCGCCAGTAACTAAACTGCTACTAATCAAGACCATAATCATGACTACGTAAACCGCCACATTCAACCAGATTAGCTGAATTAAACCGTTATTCCGCTTGGCAAAAGCGTCTTTGAAGTCATCTAAAATCCCACTCATTTTTTTTGGTGATTGGTGATTAGTAATTGGTGATTTGAAAATACAAATTCTATTTACCAATTACTAATCACTATTAACTGAATAGATAACGTTTTGATTAACAAAAAGTTACTGTATTCAAAAATATATTTCCTAATAAAAAGTATCTCGTTTACTACCCCACATTTTAATCAAAATAAATGCAAAAATCATGCCTCCAATGTGAGCAAAATGGGCGACATTATCGCCTGGCATTCTTTTGATTCCTGCATAAATTTCGTACAAAGCATAGAAAGTTACAAAATATTTTGCTTTAACTGGAAAAGGAAAGGGGAAAAGCATAAACTCTGTATTGGGAAATAATAATCCAAATGCTGCCATGATACCAAAACCCGCACCCGAAGCACCTACCATTGGCATATCTACGACATCTTTTAGGTATTTTTCTATGGCAGTTTTGTATTCTGAAATTTGATCGGGTGTTATCACCAAATTACTTTCAATCTTTAATGGATTACCCGCCACGCCTAAATTTGAATACAATTTATTCACAAACGCAACATAATTACTCCCCTCTGGATTCAAAAGAAAGTTATTAGCAAGGGTTTCAAGGGGATGGATATCGTAATATTTCAAAGCCATGTAAAACACCCCAGCACCTACGCCTGTTACAAAATAGAAAATCAAGAATCGTTTTTCACCCCAAAGCCGTTCCAAAGTTGGTCCTAAGAAGAATAAACCTAACATATTACTGAAAATGTGATTCATACCGCCATGAACAAACATATAGGTAACCAACTGAATTGGATTGAATTTTTCAGAAGTAAAATAATGTAGCCCAAACAACTGAACAATCTGCTTATCATATTGCGGATTGAAAGATTGTACGATGAATACAATTACATTTATGATAATTATTGCCCTCACAATGGGCGTAAGTTGTGGTGTTCTCATTTTTAGGGGTTAGGGGTTGGGGATTAGGCAATAGGTGATACATTTTTTTAACCCCTAAATCCCAACCCCTAACCCCCAGTTTTATTCTTCATACGCCCAATCTATCCGAGTTTTCATGTCCTTGATTACTAAGTCATTAGCTTTGAAATAAGTTCTGATTTCGTCGATTTTGTCGTATTGTTTAGCTTCTTTATATTCTTTGTAAAGTGATAACATTCCTTGGGCGAGGGCTTCGATGGAGTTATTTTTTTCTTCCAAAATTCCCAAAATATCCTCAATAATTAAGGTAAATTTTGCTTTCAAATTATTGAAAGATACCTCCCCAATTTGTGCCGTTTGGACTTGCCCCATGTATAATTGATTGATTTTTTTCAAGAGATTAAACAAACCCGCAATCGTTACGGCAGTGTTCAAATCATCATTTAATCCATCATAACATCCTTGAATTCCTTTCTCAATTTCAGCTACTTGTTTCTCATCAATTTCGACGGAATCATCGGCAACGTATTCCATATTTTTAATGATTCTTAATCCGTTAATCAAGCGTTTATAACCTTTTTGAGAGGATTTGAGGGCATCATTAGAAAAATCAAGCGTGCTTCTGTATTGAGATTGCAACATGAAAAAACGCACCGTCATTGGACTGTACGGTTGCTCTAACAACGGATGAGAACCCGCAAAAAGTTCGGCAGGGAGAAAAGAATTTCCGAGCGATTTAGACATTTTTTGCCCGTTGACCGTCAGCATATTCGAGTGCATCCAATAACGCACAGGTTCACGACCATTTGCCCCTTTGGCTTGGGCAATTTCACATTCGTGATGCGGAAATTTTAAGTCCATTCCACCTCCGTGAATATCAAAACTGTCTCCTAAGTATTTGGTACTCATGCAAGTACATTCCAAATGCCAACCTGGGAAGCCCTCGCCCCAAGGCGAATTCCAACGCATCAAATGTTCGGGGGCGGCTTTTTTCCAAAGGGCAAAATCGAGTGGACTACGTTTTTCACCAACACCGTCCAAATCACGAGTTTCTGATAATAAATCTTCCAAAATACGTCCTGAAAGTTTGCCGTAATCACCGCCTTGTTCGTTGTATTTGGCAATATCAAAATACACAGAACCATTGGATTCATAAGCTAATCCCTTGTTAATCAGCGTAGTAGTAGTTTCTATTTGTTCCACTAAATGCCCAGTTGCCGAAGGTTCAATGCTTGGTGGAATGAAATTAAATTGGTCGAGAACTTTATGAAAATCGTTGGTATATCGTTGCACAATTTCCATCGGTTCCAGTTGTTCTAACTTCGCCATTTTCCCGATTTTATCCTCGCCTTCATCACCATCACCCACCAAATGACCTACGTCTGTAATGTTGCGGACATAACGAACTTTATAGCCCAGATGCGTCAAATAACGATTGAGAACATCAAAAGTCATAAAAGTTCGGACATTGCCCAAGTGGACGTAATTATAAACGGTTGGTCCACAAACGTACATTCCCACGTGTGGGGCGTTCAGAGGGGTAAACAATTCTTTTTCTCGGCTGAGGGTATTGTATATTTTTAATGGCTGCATTCGGCTTGATTTATATTACTTGGTAAAATTACTAAATTATGGTGGATTGGAAGGATTTTGAGTCCAATATCAATCCAAATTATCATTTTTGAAAATAATACTACTATTTTTACTAAAAAATGAATCCTCATGCAATTAATCAACTACGTTAAAATAAGTAATTTTAAGGGTTTCGGTGAAAATGTAATCATTGATTTTAGTCAGCCCTCGGTGCTTATTGGTCCAAATAATTCTGGAAAAACAACCGTTTTGCAGGCATTAGCGATGTGGAGTATTGGAATAAAAACGTGGTTTCGGGAAAAAGGTACTGGCAAAAGTAAGAGTAAAATGGGTAAAAGTATTAACCGACTTAGTATCACACAAGTCCCAATTAAGGAAGCAAAATACTTTTGGCAAAATGCTAATGTGCGTACTGGAACGGCGAGTACAGAGCTTAAAATCACGGTTGGTTTAGTATCTAAGGGAGAAATACAAGAATGTACTATGATTTTTACCTATTTTAATTCTGAATCTATTTATTGTTTCCCCGATGATGCTTCTAAAAATATTGAAGGGCTTTTGGAATATGCGAGTAATCTCGAAATCAAAATTTTGTACCCAATGTCAGGTATTGCCCGTGAAGAACCATTGATTCAAGAAGGACGAATTGATGTATTAGTTGGACAAGGGCAAACCTCAGAAGTGTTGAGAAACATTTGTTATAAAGTTGTTGAAAACGATGAAAAAAACCAGACTGACGACTGGAAGTTAGTAACCAATTTAATGAAAAAACTTTTCAATATTACCCTTATAAAACCGTATTTTAATATGGCACAAGGAACAGTTGAATTGTCATACCAAACCGATGAAATAAAGAGTAAAAAAGGGAGTTTGGATATTGGTCTTAGTGGACGTGGACAACAAGAGATGCTTTTGCTAATTTCGTATTTATATACCCACAAAGGAGCAATATTATTATTGGATGAACCCGATGCACACCTTGAAATTTTACGACAAAAACAGGTTTTTAGTGTCTTGAAACATCTTGCCGAACAAAATGGGAATCAGATTATTATTGCCACTCACTCAGAAGTAATTTTGAACGAAGCGGCTGACAATAATTTAATGTTACTCCTTGACGGTGAGGCGATTAACCTTTCAGACTCATCCAAAAAAACCATAAAATCTGCCCTAAAAGATTATGGTTTAGAGCATTATTACAAAGCAAAAGTTTGTAAATCAATTCTTTACGTTGAGGGTAATACAGATATTGAAATGTTGAGAGCCTTTGCTTCAAAATTAAAACATCCTGTTATTGAATTATTGGACGATAAACTTTATTCTTATTACGTTAATGATAATGATTTATCAATGTCATTGGACAATCAAATAGATAACGCTTCTGGATATTACAAAAATGCTAAAATGCACTTTCAAGCCATAAAAAGTTGCGTACCTGATTTTAAAGGAATTGGTATTTTTGATAGTGATAATGCTAATAGAATTGACGAAACAAAACATGAATTAGCATTACTCTATTGGCGGAAATACGAATTAGAAAATTACTTTGCTTTTCCGTATATTATTGAAGATTATGTAGCTCAATATTTCAAAAAACAGGGTAAAACAGAGATAGAATTGATGGCTGTTAGGATTACTACTGAAAATGCTATTAATCAAGCAATTTTGACGGAGTTATTGAGTTCAAACCAAGAAGCACTCGAAGGGTACAAAAAAATTGCGGGAGAGTTGCGGAAAGAATTATTTAAAAGTTTTATCAATAATAAGAAAGCAAGTCAGTTTTTAGATGTGTGTTTTAAAAATATTTCCGAAAGATTCAAATTGCCATTAATCCTCAACAAAGGCAATTATTATGAATTAATACCTTTCATCAATCAAAAAGATATTGAATCAGAAATTAAAGAAAAGTTAGATTATTTAACTAAATATTTATCTTAAAATTTACCACCTCAAAATCCCTTATTTTTACAGAAAATAACCCCATTATTTTTTGTAAGTATGAGCAAATAAAAAGGCTCAAACCAATCGGCTTGAACCAGTAAGGAATGGGTAAATAATAACTTGTAATGGTTTAGGTGAATTATTTTTTTGATAGTTATGATGTATTTTGAAGCGAATAGCACCGCTATTTAATGAAAAATACGGCTTAAATATCAGTAAAAGAATCACATAAACTGTTATAAGTTGTTTTTTACCCATTCCTTAGATGAGCTGTGAATTTTTTACCTCAAATATTCACTAACTTTCTTTCCAATGGATTTCTGCACTTTCTCCCAAGTTTGTTTTTGAAGGCTAATCGGGTCTTCGCTTTCATCGGCATCCGCAAAATACGTAATGGCTTGTGGAACAGTAATGAAGAGGTTTTG
>JAYUOX010000208.1:0-38029 GCA_043760595.1 Cytophagales bacterium | reverse complement strand
ATTTTGCACCAGATTAATACTGCGGGATAGCTCAGATGGTTAGAGCGTAGGATTCATAACCCTAAGGTCGGCAGTTCGATCCTGCTTCCCGCAACTATAAAGCCCTTACTGAAATTTTCAGTGAGGGCTTTTATATTTTTAGTACAACAGATTTCCAATCTGTATTGAAACAACAGGTTGGAAACCTGTTGTACTTTACCTTAAATCCAACCTCACCACATTTTCCACATGATGCGTTTGCGGAAACATATCCACGGGCTGAACGGCGGTAACGGCATATTTTTCATCTAAAATCGCTAAATCTCTGGCTTGGGTGGCAGGATTACAACTGACATAAACTATTCTTTTGGGAGATGCTTCTAATAACACTCTCGTAACGGGTTCGTCCATTCCTGCCCGTGGAGGGTCAGTGATTACAATATCTGGTCGTCCGTGTTGGCTAACAAAATCATAGCTCAATAATTTACGCATGTCACCTGCGTAGAACTCTGTGTTGGTGATATTATTGATTTGTGAGTTGATTTTGGCATCTTCAACCGCCATTTCAACGTATTCTAAACCAATCACTTTTTTGGCTTGACGAGCTACAAAATTAGCGATTGTTCCTGTGCCTGTATAAAGGTCATACACAAACTCATCTCCCTGTAAATCAGCGTATTGACGGGTAATTTTGTATAATTCAAGGGCTTGTTTTGAATTAGTTTGAAAGAAAGATTTTGGTCCAACTCTGAAACGTAGCGGAGTGCCGCCCGATCCCTCCATTTCCTCGACGATATAGGGCAATCCTTTTACGTTTACGACTTCCAAATCAAAGAAAGTATCATTTCCTTTGGTATTGATGATATAATTTAGGGACGTTATTTCTGGAAATTTTATGGCTAAGTGATTCATCACCAAGTCAATATCCTCTGGCTGGCAATAAGCAAACTGTACAATTACCATCAAATCGCCCGTATTGGCAGTTCGGATAATGAGATTTCTCAACGCCCCTTTTTCTTGTTTGATTTGTTCGTAATAATCTAAATTATGTTTTTGGGTAAATTCTCTCAACTCCAAACGAATGGCGTTAGACGGGTCAGGCTGAAGATAACATTTATCAATATCCAAAATCTTATCAAAACGTCTTGGAATGTGAAACCCAAGGGCATTTCTTGAAAATTCTTCGCCCGAATCCATTTGTTCTTTGGTAAGCCAACGATTTTGAGAAAAAGTGTATTCCAATTTATTTCGATAATAAAACATATCTGCCGATGGGAAAATCGGCTTTATTTCGGGCAAATTCACTTTCGCAATTCTTTCTAAGGCATCCGTAACCTGACGGGTTTTGAAGTCTAATTGTACTTGATAATCAATGTGTTGCCACTTACAACCCCCGCAAGTGCCAAAATGTGAACAAGTAGTTTCGGTTCTGAATTTTGAATTGGGACGAATGTTGAAAGCAATAGCTTCCATAAAATTTTTTTTGGATTTCATCACCCGCAAATCAACCATATCACCTGGAGCAACAGGTCCTTCAATAAAAATGACTTTATCTTCTACACGGCTGATACATTTTGCATCCGAGGCAAAATCTTCCACTAATACGTTTTCAAAAATTGTATTTTCTTTCTTTTTCTTTCTCATTATTATTTATAAAACGGACAGCCTTGTCCGATATAATCTATTTTACGGACAAGGCTGTCCGTTTTACATTAAAGTACAAAAGTACGGACTCTGAAAATTTATATTGATAAAAAGGTGTTAGTTTTAAGAAAATGGAGGAATTTTGTGTTAAAATTACCAAAAACGTATCACAGACTAAAGTCTGTGGTACGTTTCGTTTCAATAAAACTAATAATGAAAGATAAAGTAGTCATCATCACGGGGGCATCATCAGGAATTGGAAAAGCCTTGGCGTTTTCGTTTGGACGGGAAGGTGCAAAAATTGTTATCACAGGACGTAAAGAAGTTCCGTTGATGGAAGTGAGTCAAGCATTAACCAAATCGGGAATTGACAATTTAGCCATCGTTTCGGATGTAAGCATCGAACAGGACAATGTAGATGTAATCGATAAAACGGTTCAGAAATACGGAAAAATTGATATTCTGATAAACAATGCAGGGATTTCGATGCGTTCAATGTTTGAGGATTGTGATTTGAAAGTTATTAAATCTGTCATGGATGTTAACTTTTGGGGGACTGTTTATGCAACTAAATACGCTTTGCCTCATATCAAAGCTACCAAAGGTTCAATCGTAGGAGTTTCATCGATTGCAGGTTACAGAGGATTACCTGTCCGTTCAGGTTATTCCGCTTCAAAATTTGCGGTAAATGGGTTTTTAGAAGCATTGCGTACAGAATTGCTACACACAGGCGTACACGTACTTACGGCTTGTCCAGGTTTTACGGCATCCAACATTCGAGTAGCTTCTTTGGGGTCGGATGGTAACTCCAAGGGGGAATCAATGCGTGATGAGGGAAATATGATGTCATCCGAAGAGGTAGCCGATAGAATTTTGAAGGCAGTTAAAAATCGGGATAGAGGAATGATTTTGACACTACAAGGAAAAGCAATAGTTTTAATTAACAAGTTGTTGCCTAAATTAGCGGATAAAATTACGTTTAATGCTTTGGCAAAAGAGAAAGATTCTCCCCTAAAAAAGTAAGATGATATTGACAAAAATAAATAATTTGATGAAAAAGAAAGTCGAAATTCTTGCTCCTGCCAAAAACCTTTTTCAGGGAATGGCTGCCATTAATGCGGGTGCAGACGCTGTATATATTGGTGCCCCACAGTTTGGGGCAAGGTCTAACGCTACTAATACGATTGAGGACATCGCTGAGATGGTAAAATATGCTCATCTTTTCAAGGCACAAGTGTTTGTGGTTTTGAACACGATACTGTACGATAATGAGTTGGAATTGTGTAAAAAACTAATTCATCAATTATACGATATTGGAGTAGATGCACTCATTGTTCAAGATATGGCAATTATGGAAATGGACTTACCCCCAATCGTAATTCATGCGAGTACACAGGCAAATAACAGAGATGCCAATCACGTAAAATTCTTGAAAGACGCTGGAATGAAACGAGTGGTATTGGCAAGAGAATTAAACTTAGACCAAGTCAGAGAAATTAGTGAAGCAACTGATGTAGAATTAGAATTTTTTGTTTCAGGGGCATTGTGCGTATCTTTTAGTGGTAACTGTTACATGAGCGTAGCCAATGGAGAACGTAGTGCCAACCGAGGTTCATGTGCTCAAAATTGCCGTTTGCCCTATCAATTGATTGATGGAACGGGCAAAACGCTGATTGAAAATAGTCATTTATTGTCTATCAAAGATTTAGATTTGAGCGACCAATTACCTAATCTGATTGAGGCGGGTGTAACGTCTTTTAAGATTGAAGGACGTTTGAAAGATATGGTTTATGTAAAAAATAATACTTCTTATTTACGAAAAAAATTAGATAGTTTTTTAGATAAAAACGAAAATTACGAGAAGGCATCTTCGGGTAGAATTTTCTATAATTTTGAGCCAGAAATGGACAGAAGTTTCAATCGAGGTTACACTGATTACTTTGTCAATAAACGAAAAGAGAAAATTGGATCGTGGGATAGCCCCAAGTCGCAAGGGCAATTGATTGGTAAGTTGTTGGAAATCAAGGCAAGCGGTTATGTAATTGAAAATTATGAGAAACTAAATAATGGAGACGGATTATTTTTTGTAAATGAAAACGGCGAACCCGATGGAACTCAGGTCAATGTGGTTTTTAATAATTTGGTTATTCCGAATACCTTTAAAATATTGCCGATTGGTACGATGATTTACAGAAATTCGGATGCCGAGTTTAACAAAATGGTGGAAAAAGAAAACAGTGCTGTCCGTAAAATTGGGGTTTCATTGAAGTTTATAGAATCTGAATTTGGTTTTCAATTATCAGCCATTGACGAAGACGGACATCAAAGTATTTCAAGTTTTCAAAGCAGTAAAGAATTAGCAAAAAGTGTAGAATCTGTAATTCCAAATATTAAAAAGAATTTGGCAAAAACGGGCAACACGCCCTTTGTTGCAGATAATATTGAAGTTGGATTGTCAAATAATTGGTTTTTGCCTATTTCAAAAATCAACGAAATCAGAAGAGAAGTCTTGGAAAACTTAGTAGAAATTCGGGTAAAAGACTATCATCGAGAAGAGTTTCAAATTATAAAAACAGACCATCCTTATCCCGTTCAAAAACTTGATTTTATGTACAATGTGTCCAACAAAATGGCACGAGCATTTTATAAAAGACATGGCGTTACAGAAATTGAAAAAGCATTTGAGTTGCAATGGGACCCAGGAAAAGCAAGAGTAATGACCACCAAATATTGCGTGAAATACGAGTTAGGCAAATGTGCAAGATTTCAACGAGATACGATGGGTGAAAAATTGGTCGAACCTTTGACCCTAAAACATGGTGAAAATGAGTATAAATTAAAGTTTAATTGTAAGCCTTGTGAAATGGAGATTTGGGAAAAAGATGCCGAATTGGTATTTGAAGATGAAGATGAGCAAATGGGGTATGTAGGAAGGTAAAATAAGATTTAATTACGGAAGTCGTCCTTCAAAAGGACGACTTCCGTATTTTATGACCATATCAAAACGGTAAATCTTGATCATCTGCACTGAATGATGGCAAATCGGCTACAGGGGGTGCTTGTCGGGGTGCTGATGGAGATTGACTTTGCGATGGAGCAGAAGACGGCGTTGATGAAGGTGAACTTCCATCGGCAGCATCAATTCTGTACGCTTTTAAGTCGGTGTACCAACGTTCATTATATTCACGAGATTCTACACTGAAAGAGATTTTCATTTTTTCGCCCAATGAAAATGTTTTCAAATCTGCCGCTTTGTCTCCCCACGCCGTAAAACAGGCTTTCTTAGGGTATTGGTCTTCGGTTTCTAAGACAAAATCTTGCTTGACCCAAACACCATTTTTACCTTGTCCTGTTACTTCGGGTAACACTTTTACTAAACTACCTTCAAATTCTAATGTCATGATATTTTTATATTTATTGTAATTGTATTTTTATTTACTAAAACTGAAATTTAAGTCTTTGATTACGAACACTTTAACGAATAACGGACACTGAATGTCTTACATCTACTTTTAAATTCCTTTGCAAATAACTAAAATTTCTCTAATTTCGTACCATCAAATGGCGACGTGGTGGAATTGGTAGACACGCTACTTTGAGGTGGTAGTGGGAGTTATCCTATGGGAGTTCGAGTCTCCCCGTCGTCACAAAAGTCCTTTCAATTAATTTTGAAGGGACTTTTTTTATGACTCAAACTCTAATTCTGGCGGTTTTTCGTACAACAGTGCCTTATCCACTGCCCTGATAATTTTTTCTAAATCTTTCGGATTATTCACAAAATCAAGGTCATTTACATCTAATACTAACACTTTTCCCTCTTTATAATTTTCGGTAAATTCCTGATAATGTTCGTTTAAATCTGATAAGTATTTTTCCGAAATATTTGACTCAAAGTCTCTTCCACGTTTTTTGATTTGTGAAATTAGTTTTGGCAAATCTGCTTTCAGATAAATCGTTAAATCGGGAGCTTTTACCGAACGCATCATCAAATCAAAGATTCCTCGGTAGGTAGTATAATCGTTGGCAGACATAATACCTGATTTATACAAATTCATCGCAAAAATATAGGCATCTTCATAAATAGTACGATCTTGGATGATTCTACGGTTAGATTTTTGTATTTGCAAGACCTGTTCGTATCTACTTTTTAGGAAATACATTTGTAAATGAAACGCCCATCGAGGCATATCTTCATAAAAAGGAGAAAGGTATGGATTCCCTTCAACGGCTTCATATAGGACTTCCCAGCCAAAATGTTCCGCTAATTTGGTGGCTAAGGTCGTTTTGCCCGCTCCGATATTTCCTGTAATGGCAATGTGCATTTTTAGTTATTAGAAATTAGTTAGTGGTGATTAGGTTTCATGAAATTTCTTTCTTTTCAGATAATTCACTTTTTAGTCTTACAAATTTCTGTAAAAAAAGGCAAAGAAATATGATTGGATTTGAATTAATTTTAAATGGCTTGATAATCAGAATGTTGCATTTCTATGAGTACGTTTCTAATTGTTTAAACGGAATACTTGATTGGCAAGTTTTTAAAGTTTTGTACCTTTGTACTATTGATTATTGCTAATTTCCAATAATCAGTAACAAGTTTTAAATAACCAATAACCAAAACACTGTAACTCATGTTGAAGATGAAGCCATACAGCGTAATTCTTTATTACAATTATACGCCAATCCTTGATGTGGAGGCGTATCGAGAAAAACATCACGTTTTTTGTATCGACAATAATCTTTTGGGACGTATTATCGTAGCCCCCGAAGGTTTAAACGGGACTGTTTCGGGGCTAACTGGAGATTGTCAAAAGTACATGACTTGGCTTGAAAATGAGCCATTATTTGCAGGGACAAATTTTGATTTCAAGGTCGAAGCACATGACCAACATACTTTTGCCAAACTTCATGTGCGAGTGAAGGAAGAGATTGTCAATTCTGATTTGGGCGTAAATCCACGAATGCGAACAGGCAAGCATTTAGAACCCGCCGATTTCAAAGAAATGTATCAAAACGATCCCGATGTTGTTCTGGTAGATATGCGTTCAAATTACGAGCATTACATAGGAAAATTTAAGGGTGCCATTACTTTTGATATGGATAATTTGAGGGAATTGCCCGATCATATTAAGGAAATTGAGCATTTGAAAACTAAGAAGATTATTACATATTGTACAGGCGGAATCAAATGCGAAAAAGCCTCTGCATACCTATTAGAGCGTGGTTTTGAGAACGTTTATCAATTGCACGGAGGTATCATCAAATACGGCATCGAACAAGGTGGAGAGGATTTTGAAGGAAAATGTTTTGTTTTTGACAAAAGGCTTACCATCGATATCAATGCCGTAAACCCCGCCGTGATTTCTAATTGTTATATTTGCGAAATTACCTCAGATTTTATGGTAAATTGTGCAAATCCAAAGTGTAATGCCCGTTTAGCAATCTGTCCAAAGTGTTTGTTAGAAATGGAGGGGGCTTGTTCGGATAAATGTAAAAATCATCCTCTCAAGCGCCCTTATAATCCAGAAGGTTACCATTCAAAACAATCGGATAATTACTCACCTCAATTTGGATTTAAGAGTCGCCAGAGGACTAAAAACACCTTCAATTTTTAGAATAGTACTACATCCCAAATTTGGACATTGCTGCCATTAGTTTTTTAATAATCCAGCCCCAAAAACCAGCGAAGTCTTTTTATTGTTAGAAAATAATGGAAATTATCAATTTAAAATAAACGTCCATCTGCCATAATTTTAGAAAATAAGAAAATAAAATAAACTATGAAAATCTCTCCAACCGACCTCATTATCAATCCTGACGGAACGATTTATCACCTAAATCTGCTCCCAGAATACATTTCAGACACCATCATAACCGTTGGTGACCCTGATCGAGTGAAATTTGTTTCCCAATATTTTGATTCAATCGAATTTCAAATCAGTAAACGTGAATTTGTTACGCATACAGGTCATTTGAATGGCAAAAGATTGACTGTAATTTCGAGTGGTATTGGCACGGACAACGTTGAGATTTTGATGAATGAATTGGATGCTTTGGTGAATATTAATTTCCAAACGTTGGAAGAAAAATCAGAGCATAAAGCCCTGAATATCATCCGTTTAGGTACTTCTGGAAGTTTGCAAAAAGATATTCCAATTGATAGTTTTGTGATTTCTGAATGGGGAATTGGATTGGATGCTTTAGGCTCTTTTTATGAAACAGAACCGAATGAAATTACCAAGAAAATTAGAGATGATTTCAATTTAGAATTTATGCCTTATTGTAATTCTGCGAGTTACAAACTATTCAAATTATTCACAGAAAATGCCCCCAAAAACTGGTTTGACGGAGCAACCGTAACTTGTCCAGGATTTTATGCACCACAAGGTAGAACACTGAGGTATAATCCAAAAATAGAAGGGCTTTTACAGAAAATGAATCAATTTTATCAGGAAGGAATTCGACTTACTAATCTCGAAATGGAAACGGCTGGATATTATCTCATGGGAAAGGTTTTAGGGCATGAGGTGCTTTCAATAAGTGCAATCTTAGCCAATAGAATGACTAATGAGTTTTCGCAACAAGCTGATATACAAGTAGATAGTTTAATTAAGTATGCTTTAGAGAAATTGACAAATTAGCATTTCTGTACCACAGGTTTTAGCCCGTACTTGATTGCAGACTAAAATCTGTGGTACTTTTCTCATAACATCAATCAAATTTTACATCTTTCAAAGAGTATAATTCTGGATATTTAGGAGTTATTCCTATGTATCTTTTCTGGATATTTTTCAAATCTTTTTCATAATCTCCAGTTGGGTTAAATTCATCTAAAAAACCCACTTGTTTTTTGGCAAAATCAAGAAAACCTAAAAGAATAGGTACTTGTGCAACGTTGGCAATGTGATAAAACCCCGATTTCCATTCTTTTGAAAATGAGCGAGTGCCTTCTGCGGGAATAATCAATTGCATTTGCTCATTCGAATCATTAATCATTTTTGCCATATCATTTACCAAATTGTTCTTTTGGTCTCTTCTGACGGGAATTCCTCCTAATTTCTTAACTAAAATTCCCAGTGGGAATTTGAACAGAGAGTCCTTCCCTAAATATTTTACGGGTATTTCAAGGGAATACAGAGCTGCCATTGTATAGACATAATCCCAATTAGAAGTATGTGGGGCGGCAATCATAACCGCTTTTTGATAATTCTGGACACCTTTTGGGGTAGTGTCTACTATTTTATATCCTGCAATTTTGAGGATTAACTTTCCGATAATTTTTAACATAAAAAGAGTTTCTTAATTGGTCTCAGAAACAAAACTACCTATATTTGATTTCGGTTTCAAACTAAACCGTTTATTTATCCACAACAAAATGCAAAAACCTTTAATTTTAATTGCTAACGATGATTCTATTGCCGCAAAAGGCATCAAAGTATTGGCAGAAGTTATGTCAGAAATTGGCGAAGTAGTCGTAATTGCACCCGATACGCACCAATCAGGCATGGGACACGCCATCACCCTTGACCGTCCTTTACGTGTAAACAAAGTAAAAAATTATCTTCCCAATGTTGAAGCTTACAAATGTAGCGGTACGCCTGCCGATTGTGTAAAATTTGGCAAACATTTTTTGTTGAAAGACAGAAAGATTGATTTAGTAGTTTCAGGTATAAATCACGGTTCAAACTCCTCAATATCAGTTATTTATAGTGGAACGATGTCGGCGGCGATTGAGGCGGCGATTGAAGGAATCCCTGCCGTAGGGTTCTCAGTAGGTGATTTTTCAACGGATGCAGATTTCTCTCATACCAAAGAGTATATCAAAAAAATTGTATTAAAAGTACTTGAAAATGGGCTTCCTAAGGGGGTAGCTTTGAACGTAAATTTCCCAAAAATTTCGGAAGAACCAATGAAAGGAATCAAAATTTGTCGTCAGACTGATGCCGTTTTCAGAGAATCCTTTGAGGAAAGAAAAGACCCCTACGGACGACCATATTATTGGATGGATGGGTTTTTGCAAAACGAAGACTCTGGCGGAGGAACAGACGAAGATGCCTTGAAAGAAAATTATGTTTCAATAGTTCCCGCAAAATTTGATTTAACTGATTATCAAGCGATTGATGTACTTAACTCGTGGTTTTAACTTAGCTTTGAGCTATGAGAAGTGAGCTTCGAGAGGTAAAATTTCAAAGTTAATTTCTTAAAACTCATTGCTCAAAGATCATATCTTATAGCTAAAAAAATGGCAATAGTAGGAAATATTCTAAAAAGAGGCATTGGACTTTCAGGTTTGATGAAACGTTCCAAAACTAATTTGGCAAAAACTCAACGAAAAACTTTGGTGAAATTGTTGAATAAAGGGCGATTTACGCAGTTTGGGGAAGCCTTCGGTTTGGAGGACATTATGAACGCCGCATTATTCTCGAATGATAAAGAATTTTATACGAAATACAAAAAGCAAGTTCCTGTTTTTGATTACAATAAAATGTACAAAGATTGGTGGCACAAAACGCTGGAAGGCGAGAAAAATGTCTCTTGGGTAGGTTCTATCAAGTATTTTGCCTTGAGTTCGGGAACGTCTGAGTCTGCTTCCAAACATATTCCCGTTACGAAAGATATGGTAAAAGCTATTCATCGAACTTCAATCCGGCAGATATTAGCTTTATCAGAATATAAAAATCTTCCACCAAAATTATTTGAAAAGGGGTACTTAATGCTTGGTGGAAGCACAAAACTACAAGACAAAGGAGATTATTTTGAAGGAGATTTGAGTGGTATAACCGCTGGTAAAATTCCATTTTGGTTTGAGAGATTTTATAAGCCAGGCAAAAATATCGCCGAAACGAGAGATTGGGGCGAGAAATTAGAAAAAATTACGAAAAAAGCAAAAGATTGGGACATTGGGTTCATCGTGGGAGTTCCAGCGTGGATTCAGATTTTGATGGAAAAAATTATTGAGGAATATAAAGTAAAAAATATCCACGAAATATGGCCCAATCTTGAAATTTTTTGTCATGGAGGCGTTAGTTTTGAACCTTACAAGCAAGGCTTTGAAAAATTATTGGGTCGTCCTATTACTTATATCGAAACCTACTTGGCTTCGGAGGGTTTTATGGCATTTCAAACTGCCCCAGATACTGATATGGAATTGGTGTTGAACAACGGAATTTTCTTTGAATTTATCCCTTTCAACGAAGAAAATTTTGATGACGACGGCGTGATGATTGAAAAACCACAAACCCTGATGATTGACGAAGTTGAGGAAGGGGTTGAGTACGCTTTATTGATTTCTACGGTTTCGGGTGCATGGAGATATTTGATTGGTGATACCATAAAATTTACCGATAAAAAGAAAGCTAAAATTATCATTACGGGGCGTACAAAGCACTTTTTGAGTTTATGTGGGGAGCATCTCTCTGTTGATAATATGAACAAAGCCATTGAATTAGCTTGTAAAAAATACGGAATTGATATTCGAGAGTTTACGGTTGTTGGCAGAAAAATGGGAGATTATTTTGGGCATCACTGGTACGTTGGTACAGATGATAAGATAGATTCAGAAGGGCTAATGAAATTTATTGATGATACACTTTGTCAGATAAACGACGACTATCCAGTAGAAAGAAAACACGCTCTTAGAAGTGTTGAAATGAGCGTTTTACCAACAAAAACGTTCTATCAGTTCATGGAATCAAAGGGAAAAACGGGAGGGCAGAATAAGTTTCCGAGGGTTCTGAAGAAGCCTGATTTGATTTTGGAATGGGAGGAGTATTTGAGTTAAAAAAACTGTTTCCAAAGTATCAAAAGTCCTGAACCTATGAAAATTAAGCCAGCCAATTGATTGATTCGTTTGAGGACTTTTCCAGTCAATAACCTTTTCATTTTTTGAGCATAAAAAGCAATTAATGATTCGGCTATCATGGTGGCGGAGAGGCTAAACAAAAAGAAAACTATTCGTTCATTTAAAGTCATTCCTTTGGCGACCAAATAGGCGGAGGTTGCGAAAACAGCGACGTAATTGGATGGATTGAGAAGATTAAGAAAAAGCCCTGATGTAAAATAATATAGAAAAGAACCAAATTTTGACGTAGGATAAACCAATTGTGATTGTTGTTTGAATAAACTAATAAATCCTAATATGAACAACAATGAGGCTCCGATGATGGAGATAATACTATCAAAGTACTGAATATCAGGTAGATAGCTTGTGCCAAAAACGGCAAAAAACATCAAGACTGCATCAGCAATAGTAACGCCAAATGCAATCAAAACGCCTCTTTTGAAGCCATTGTCAATACTGGTTTGGATTAACCTAAAAAAGGCAGGTCCGAAAGTGAAACACAGCAAGAAACCGTATAAAAATCCGTAAAATATAGCTTGAAACATAGGCGTGGGGTTAAATTTCTTTTAATCGGGCGACTTTCAGAATAGCAGCAACACTTAGCGAATCCGTTATTTCAGAGTTCATGACCATTCTCACGGCTTCCATTAAACTCACTTTTTTAAGTTCTAAAATCTCTGTCTTATCAGGTTTGAATTCTCCCATTGTCAAATCCTCACTCGTTACGAACGCTCACCCACGGATTCCCATATATTTTATGTGAAGAAACTTTTTTCCAAGGGTTTTCAAATTTATTCATTTTACAAAGGTATAACAGAAGGTATGAATATTAAAATCGAAATTTCGTAACTTTGCAAGGTATCACAGGTTTTCAACCTGTAACTTTAAATAATTTTATTAACAGGTTGGAAACCTGTGATACTAAAAATGTTCTCAAAAAAATACAATTTAATTCTAACTTCATTTATAGTAAGTTTAGTGTTGATGATAGCTAAATTTATAGCCTATTATGTAACCTACTCCAGTGCTATTTTAACGGATGCTCTTGAATCAATTATTAATGTAGTTGCCAGTGCTTTTGCTTTTTATGCTGTCTATTTAGCCTCTCAACCTCGTGATTTAAACCATCCTTACGGACACGGGAAAATTGAATTTTTTTCTGCTGGTTTAGAAGGTGTTTTGATTGTATTAGCGAGTGTTTTTATCCTTTTTCACGCCTCTGAAAGTCTCATAAATCCACAACCTTTAATGGATTTAAAATTTGGGTTATTAATTATTTCTTTGGGAGTAATAATTAATTATTTGTTAGGTCAATCTATTGAAAATGAGGGTAATATCCAAAAATCTCCTACATTAATTGCTGATGGAAAACACTTGAAATTAGATGCTATTAGTGGCTTAATTTTAGTGGTTGCGGTCATTTTAGTTATTATTACCAATATCTATTGGATAGATAGCGTTGCATCCATTATTTTTTCGATTTTTATGGCTTGGAATGGTATAAAAATTATCAGAAAATCAATTGGAGGTTTAATGGATGAGACCAATGATGAAGTTTTAGAAAAAGTCATTCTTATTTTAAAAAACTATCAAAAAAATGAGTGGATTGACATTCACAATATGCGTATTCAAGAGTACGGTTCAGACATTCATATTGATTGTCATTTGACTCTGCCCAAATATTGGAATCTTGAAAAAGTACATGAAACAGTCCACGAGTTTGAAGAAATTTTGGGGGATAAATTCCCCTCGAATGTAGAAATTTTTATCCACACTGACCCCTGTATGCCTGAATGTTGCCATTATTGTAAGGTAGAAAACTGCCCGATTAGGCAGTCAAAACAAACCACTACCGTAGATTGGAATAAAGTAAATCTTTCTTTAAATCAAAAACACTTCACTGAATCAATCTAAAATTATGCTTCTCCAGCCCATCATCAATTTTGTTAATATTCTCTCAAAAAAAGGAGTTAAAAATGCCATTATTTCACCTGGTTCACGCAATGCACCTTTAACAATTGCATTGGTACGTCATCCCGAAATCGAAACAAAATCTATCTCAGATGAGCGTTCAGCGGCATTTATTGCTATGGGGATGGCTCAAAATTTAAAACAACCCGTCGCTATTTGTTGTACTTCGGGTTCGGCGGCTTATAATTATGCACCAGCCGTTGCGGAGGCTTTTTTTCAGGAAATACCCCTAATAATTCTCACGGCTGACCGTCCAAAAGAGTGGATTCATCAGCACGACGGACAAACGATTTATCAGACTGATATATTTGGAAAACACGTTAAAAAAAGTTTTGAAATTATACCAACTCAATCTCATCCTGATGATATTTGGCATTTAGAAAGACTGGTGAATGAAGCGGTGAATCTGTCAAAATCTTATCCACAAGGTCCTGTTCATATCAATATTCCTTTGCGTGAACCTTTTTATCCCTCTGAAAATGAGGAAGTTATCTTTAACTCGACCCCACGATTAATAGAGATTGAGAACGTTGAAAAAACTTTAACACCAACTACGTGGCATAATCTCTTAAATAAGTTTCACGAATACGATAGAATTTTGATTGCGGGTGGACAGGGAGAAAAAGAGGTAGAATTATCTAAAATTTTACAAAAAACACAAGACGAATTTCACGTGGTTTGTTTGGGTGATACCATTTCCAATTTGGGGTTTGAAGCCATTTCAAAACATGATATTTTCTTGAATTACCGAGACGATATTCATTGCCCTGAACTTCTGATAACTTTTGGTAAATCGTTTATTTCCAAAAACCTAAAAATCTATTTGAGGAACAATAAAGCCATCGAACACTGGCATCTGCAACCAGGCGAACATTTAATCGATACTTTTCAATCATTGACCAAAATTATCCCAATTACTCCTTCTACATTTTTTACAAAACTGTACGAAGACTTAGATTTTGATACATTCAAGAATGGAGAAATTGATAGAGATGAATCTTACAAAAATGACTTTATTAAACAAGAACGCAAGGCAAATATTTACATTGAGAAATTCTTTTCTGGAAAAATCCATCAAGAAAAATTCAATGAATTTTATGCTATAAAATATGTAATCGACTCATTACCAGATAATTGTCAAGTGCATTTGGCTAATTCAATGACGGTACGATATGCAAACTATATTGGATTTGACCCTAAAAAGCAAATTGAAATTTTTGCAAATAGAGGTACGAGTGGCATTGATGGATGCGTAAGTACTGCCGTTGGACAAGCATTGAGTACCGATAAATTAGTCTTCCTTTTTGTAGGGGATGTAGCCTTTTTCTATGACCGAAACGCCCTCTGGAATCGTTATTTACCAAATAATTTACGAATAGTTTTGTTGAATAATCATGGAGGAGGAATTTTTAGAATGATTGACGGTCCGAGTAAACAGCCAGAATTAGAAGATTATTTTGAGACTGTCCAAACCATGAACGCTAAAAACACAGCAGAAGATGCTGAAATGGAATACTTTGAGGTAAGTTCAGTATCTGGACTTGAAAATAATATAGAGAATTTTTTGTCAAACGAAGGAAAATCAAAATTGATGGAAATTGAAACAGATAGTGTCATTAACACAGAAGTTTTCAAGGAATTTAAAGGAGGATTTTAAAACAAAAAAGGCATTCAAGTTCAAAACTCGAATGCCTTTTTGTTTACGTGTATTTGTCTATCCAATATATTTCAAAAACTCAGCCTTTGTAGCCTCTTGTTGAAATTTACCGCCATAAAAACTCGTTATCGTTGATGAGGCATCATCTCTCACGCCTCTTGACGATACGCAAAGGTGCTTGGCATCAATCATTACTGCTACATCTTTTGTACCCAAAATATTCTCTAACTCCTTGGCTATCTGCATCGTAAGACGCTCTTGAACCTGCGGACGTTTAGCAAAATGTTGTACAATTCTGTTCAATTTCGACAATCCAATTACTTTTCCATTGGCAATGTACGAAACGTGAGCTTTTCCAATAATTGGCACAAAGTGATGCTCGCAATTTGAATAAAAAGTAATGTTCTTTTCTACCAACATATCATTGTACTGATATTTGTTTTCAAACAAAGCAATCGCAGGCATATTCTTAGGGTCAAGACCGCTAAAAATTTCTTTGATATACATTTTTGCTACTCTTTTGGGAGTTCCTTTCAACGAATCATCCGTCAAGTCCAAGCCCAAAGTTTCCATAATTTGGCGAAAATGATATTCGATTTGAGCAATTTTTTCATCATCGTTCATTTCAAAGGCATCATCACGCATGGGAGTATCCACAGAAGTCATAATGTGGTCATCACCAATTTCTTCGTCTGTAAATTGTATTTTTGTGTTGTTGTCAACCAATAGGGTATTCAACAAAATTTCGTTCTGTTTCATATAATCTTATTTTTAGGTCAAATGATGAATCTATTTTTGTAACTAATTTGTCATAAATGACAATCGCAATGTGCTCAGCTGACGGATTTAAGTCCTTGAATTCTTCGGTATCAAGATTAAGGTTTTTATGGTCAAATTTATCCAAAACCTCTTTTTTGATTAAATCACTCAATACTTTCATATCCATCACATAGCCTGTTTCAGGATCAATTTCTCCTGTTACCTGTACAATCAAATCGTAATTATGTCCGTGATAATTGTAGTTATTACACTTTCCATATACACGTTCATTTTTCTCATCCGACCAATTCGGATTATTGAGACGGTGGGCAGCATTAAAATGCTCTTTCCTAAACACCGCCACTTTTTTTGGCATCATGTTTTATTTTTCTAAAATGTGTTTTGAAAATCAGGGTTCTTTTTTATTATTTGTTGAAGTTTCGACGGGCGGCGAACCGCTTGTCGAATTGTTGTCAGCTAATCAACAATTTAATAATTCAACAATTTTTTGAGAACAGAGACAATAATTTTGGGATTTAGTCTCAAAGTTTAAAAGCCGTCTGAAAGGTTGTCAGCAACACGATTAAACTAAATCTGTATTTGTTATTATAATGGTAAAACTTTAAAAGTATTTGTTTTGTTTATTTTTGTTTAATTTATTTTAAAATTTGTTAAACAAAAATATTAATTCATTCTCTAAACTAATAACATTATTGAGACTTAAAAGTTCAAAAAAGTCTCGTAACTTAACGTAATAATTCTTTTTGAAATAAGCCTAAAATAAAAAATAGTCTAATTAAAACTCAAAAACAAACAGAATGCTACGTAGAGATTTTATCCAAAAAACTACCTTTGCAAGTGCTACCGCATTGGTTTTGCCAAATATTATTTTCGGTACGCCAAAAGAAAACAAAAAAGTTCGTCTTGGTTTTATCGGTGTCGGTCAGCGTGGGCACAACCATTTGGAAATGGCACTTTACAGGGATGATGTAGAAATTAATGCCATCTGTGATATTGACCCCAAAGTGGCTGATTCTGCTTTGGAGCTATGTAAAAAGAAAGGACGAAAAGCTCCTGCCGTATATAAAAATGGCGACCATGATTTTGAAAATATGGTCAAACGAGATGATTTGGACGGTATTGTTATCTCAACTCCTTGGGAATGGCACGTCCCAATGGCTCTTGCTTCGATGAAAGCTGGAAAATATACGGGCGTTGAAGTTTCAGCTACTGTAACGCTCCAAGAATCTTGGGATTTGGTGAATACCTACGAAAAAACGGGTTCACATTGCATGATTTTGGAGAATGTTTGTTACCGACGTGATGTGATGGCAGTTTTGAATATGGTTCGTCAAAATATGTTTGGCGAGTTGGTGCATACACAGTGCGGCTATCAACACGATTTGCGAGAAGTTAAATTTAATGATGGCAAACAAGTTTATGGCGGAGGTGTCGAATTTGGGGAGAAAGGCTACTCAGAAGCCCACTGGCGTACACAACATTCAGTGGATAGAAACGGTGATATTTATCCAACGCATGGACTCGGACCTGTTGCCGAAATGTTAAATATCAATCGTGGAAATCAGTTTACTTATTTGACTTCAATAGCCTCAAAAGGATTAGGGTTACACGATTATATTGTCAAAAAGGGCGGAGAAAATCATCCAAATGCAAAAGTTAAATTCAAATTAGGCGATGTTGTTACGACCAATATCAAATGTGCCAACGGCGAAACCATTATGATTTCGCACGATACTAACCTTCCACGTCCGTATTCATTAGGTTTTCGTGTACAAGGCACAAACGGTCTTTGGATGAACGACGGCAATCATATTTATTTGGAAGGAATCAGTAAAAAACCGCACACATGGGATGATTTTAAGGAATATCAAGAAAGATACGACCATCCACTGTGGAAAAAACACGCTCAAAATGCTGAAAATGCGGGACACGGAGGGATTGATTATTTTGTATTGAGGGCATTTATTGAAGCCATCAAAAATAAAGTTGCCCCACCGATTGACGTTTATGATGCAGCTGCATGGTCTGCTATTAGTCCACTTTCCGAAGAATCAATCGCCAAAGGTTCAGCCCCCGTAAAAATTCCAGATTTTACTCGTGGGAAATGGAAAACTAATAAGCCAATATTTGCTTTGGGGGATGATTATTGAGATTTTCCTTACTAAATTTACGTAATTATTTACCGAAATCTAATGATTGAAATCATAAAAGTATCAACCCCAGGGAGAATTTGTCTATTCGGAGAACATCAAGATTATTTAGGATTACCAGTAATTGCAGCCGCTATTTCGAGAAGAGTAAGCATTGAGGGAAGTACCAAAAATGAAGCTAAGGCAACGATTCATTTACCTAATATAAACCGTTCATTGCACTTTGATATTTTTCCAGAAATGCCCTATCAGAGCAAAAGAGACTACTTTCGTTCGGCTTTGAACATTTTGCAAAGAAAAGGTTTTACCTTTAAAAACGGTATAAATTGTACCGTAGATGGTAATATTCCGATTAACTCTGGCACTTCAAGTTCCTCTGCACTTTTAGTCAATTGGATTCATTTTCTTTCAAGAATTGCTGATAATCCAAAACCACTTTCACCAGAAGAAATTGCTGAAATCGCCTACCGTGCGGAGGTTGTAGAGTTTAAAGAGGCAGGAGGGATGATGGATCATTATTCGACGGCTTGTGGCAATATTATTTACCTTCAATCAACGCCAATTATAAAGGTTGAAAATCTTAAACCCAAATTAGGAACATTTGTATTGGGAGATTCACGAGAACCTAAAGATACTGTCGGATTAATCAAAAGAGTGAAAGGAGGAGTTTTAGTAGCTTTGGAAAAGATAAAAAAAGAATTTCCTAACTTTTCGCTTTTTACGGCAAATTTCAATGATTTGAGTAATTTCAAACATTTATTGACCTTTGAAGAACAAGAATTGATTTCTGGAAATATTGACAATCATCGAATATTGAATAAGGCTTTGAATTTGTTAAAATCAGATAATTTTGAAGATAATCTCTTAGGTGAATTATTAAATCATCATCAGTTTAATTTAAGAGAAAATTTGAAAATTTCAACCCCCAAAATTGATAAAATGATCCAAGCAAGTTTAGATGCGGGTGCTTTGGGAGGAAAAATAAATGGTTCTGGTGGAGGTGGATGTATGTTTGTTTATGCCCCCGAGAATCCAGAAAAAGTAGCCCAAGCCATTGAAAACCAGGGTGGTAAGGCTTATATTATTACGGTTGATGAAGGAACAAGGTTAGAGAATAGTTAATAATTAATAGAGAATAGTTTTTAGAACGAATTAAAAAATAAATGGCAAAATTATTAATCATGGCGGGCGGAATGTCGTCACGAATGAAAAAAGTAGAAGGTTCAGAATCCCTTGATTCAGCCTTAGTTCAACAAGCAAATACACTTCCCAAAGGAATGATTGGCGTTGGGAAGGATGGTCGCCCGTTTATGGATTATTTAATTTATAACGCTCGTTTGGCTGGATATGAGGAAGTTTTAATTCTAAAAAATCCCAAAGACCAAGTTACTAAACCTTACTACGATAAATTAGTGGAGGATAGAAAAGCATGGGGTATGAAGTTCCTATACGCAACTCAAACCATCGCCCCTGACCGTGAGAAACCCGCTGGAACTGCCGATGCCATCCAACAAGCATTGGAACAAACGCCCCAGTGGAAAGGCGATAGATTTACGGTTTGTAATTCAGATAATTTATATTCGGTAAATGTCCTGAATTTATTAAGTAATAATCCAGTTCAAAACATTGTTGTTTCTTATGAAAGTATTGCCTTAGGTGTTGAACCTGAACGGGTTAAGTCATTTGCAGTAATCAAAGCTGATGCCGATGATTATTTAGTTCAGATTATCGAAAAACCCAATGATGAGCAAATCGAATCAGCCCGTGATTCAAAGGGAAAGATTGGAGTAAACATGAATGTCTTTCATTTTAATTATGATGATATTCTGGAATATGTCAGAAAAGAACCTTTCAATCCAATCAGAAATGAGAGAGAATTGCCAACGGCAGTAATGAAAATGGCAAGTGAAAATCCAAAGAAAGTCATCACGATTTCAGTAGAAGAAAATGTACCTGATTTGACTTCAAAAGGTGATATTGGCATTGTTCAGCAATATCTGATTGACACTTTTGGAGATTTTTGATTGATGTGCCCCACAACCATATTCCCTCAATAAGCGTTATTAGTTTATTGAGGGATTTTTTATCTTTGTTTTTTAATTCAAAATATGTCAAACAACAACTCACAAATCATTAACCTTATTGAAAACGGAAACCGTTATGCCAATTCACTAACGGAATATTCTCGCAGAAAGACCATTACTGTCAATATTGGAGATGTTCCGATGGGTTCAAATTTTCCAATTAGGGTGCAATCCATGACCACAATTGATACAATGGATACCAAAGGCTCTGTTGAGCAAAGCATCCGTATGATTGAATCTGGATGCGAGTATGTGCGTATAACTGCTCCGTCTGTAAAAGAGGCTCAAAATTTAGATAATATTCGGAAGGAATTGAGACTTAGAGGTTATAATGTTCCACTCATTGCTGATATTCATTTTACGCCCAACGCCGCAGAATTGGCAGCACGTTTGGTTGAAAAAGTAAGAGTAAACCCTGGAAATTATGCTGACAAAAAGCGTTTTGAAAATATTGATTACACCGAATCAAGTTATCAGGCTGAGTTAGACAGAATCCGAACTAAGTTTTTGCCTTTAGTCAATATTTGCAAAGAATATGGCACAGCGATGCGTATTGGCACAAATCACGGTTCGCTAAGTGACAGAATATTAAGCCGTTACGGAGATACACCCCTTGGAATGGTGGAATCTGCTCTGGAATTTTTGAGAATTTGTGAAGATGAAAACTATTATAATATTGTACTTTCCATGAAGGCATCCAATACCCAAGTCATGGTGGAGGCGTATCGTTTGTTATGTAAAAAACTAAATGACGAAGGGTTAAAACCGTACCCTTTACACTTGGGCGTAACAGAAGCAGGAGAAGGCGAAGACGGTAGAATTAAATCAGCTGTTGGCATCGGAACACTCTTAGAAGATGGTCTGGGCGACACCGTAAGAGTAAGCCTAACCGAAGATCCTGAATTTGAAGCTCCTGTTGCCAGAACTTTGATTGATAGATATACGAATAGAAAACAAGAATCAAAATTAATTTCGATGTTCGAAGTTCGAAGTTCGATGTTTGATGTTGGGAAGCCAAATATCGAACATCGAACTTCGAACTTCGACTCGCCAATTAATCCTTTTCAATATTTCAGAAGAAAAACCAACGAAGTAGCCAATTTCGGGGGTATTAACGTTCCAAGAGTTATCGCTGATTATTCACGAATTGAAGTATTAGAGCACGATGATTTAAAACCAATAGGTCATTATTATTTACCTTTACCTGATAAATGGACGATGAATGATTTGGGGGCAGATTATATTTATACAGGAAAAAATCCTGCGAATTATATGCTTCCTATGGGATTAAAAGAAATTGTAGATTTGAATATTTGGGAAAGATCAGAGGATAAATTTAACAAATATCCATTGATGAATGCCTTGGATTATAAGCAAACTGTTTTCCAACATGAAACCTTAAATTTTGTGAAATTATCTTTGAATGAATTGGATGAAGAGATAATTAAAGAGTTAAAAAAAGATAAGCAAATAGTAATTATTTTAGAAACTGACAATCATCACGCAATGCCCGAAATGAGAAGATTTTTCTTTGAACTTATTGATAATCAGATTACTACACCCGTAGTATTGTTTAGAAAATACTCAGAATTACCACAATCAGACTTCCAATTATTTTCAGCTACCGATTGCGGAGGTTTATTAATTGATGGATTTGGGGATGGTATCATGTTGGCATTACCAGAAGAAATAAACGATAAACCAAAACTTTTAAATACCTCAAAAAGTTACAATTCAACAGCGTTTGGAATACTTCAAGCAGCCCGAACACGGATGAGTAAAACCGAATACATTTCGTGTCCGTCGTGTGGGAGAACTTTATTCGATTTACAGGAAACCACCGCCATGATTCGTAAAAGAACAGAACATTTGAAGGGCGTAAAAATCGGAATTATGGGTTGTATCGTGAATGGTCCAGGCGAAATGGCTGATGCAGATTATGGATATGTGGGCGTTGGAAAGGATAAAATTGCCCTGTATCGTGGACAAGAAGTTATCAAAAAATCAGTACACTCAGATAATGCCGTTGATGAGTTAATTGATATTATCAAGGAAGACGGAGTTTGGTTTGAGAATACAATGAACAATGATTGATAAACAATTATCATTTTGTTCAATGGATTTGAGTTTTTAAAATTAAGTATTAATTGATTATTGTTAATTGAAATATTATGTCAAAATTAAAAGAACAATTCAAATTGGGTGAAGCATTCGGTTACTTTTTTAGAATATTTGGAAAAGTGGACCCTTCAAAACCTACCAATTTCAACATCAAAACCATGCACGTTATCAACAAAATATCAATTATGATGTTTTTATTTTGTTTGTGCGTAATGGTTTACAGAGCATTTTTTAGATAAAATGAACATCGAGGATTTTCGAGAATATTGCATTTCAAAAAAAGGAGTTACCGAAGAATTACCTTTCGGTCCTGATACTTTGGTTTATAAAGTGATGGGAAAAATGTTTGCTCTAACTCCCTTAGAATCAGAGGTTTTTAGGGTTTGTTTGAAATGTAATCCAGATAAATCTATTGAATTGAGAGAAGAGTTTGATTACATCGTAGGGGCATTTCACATGAACAAAACGCATTGGAATGCAATTGATGGCGAGCAATCACCGACCAAACAATTGAAAGAATTAACTGATCACTCCTATGATTTAGTTGTATCAGGTTTTTCTAAAAAATTAAAAGTAGAATACAATAATTTAGCGATTTAAAATCTTAAAATTGTTCAAGAAACATGGAATGGTTAGCACTGTTTTTCTTTGCCCCCTTTTTCATAACCATCTATTGTATTGATTGGTTAGTGGAAAAATATATCCGTGTCAAAGACCCTGAGCAGTTAGGAGAAGGCGAATTGATGATAAGTGAAAATCGTTTCGTAGAAGCACAAAATTTCTTTAATGAAAAATTAAAACGATTTCCTAAATCTGCTCAAGCGTACCTTTTGAGAGGAAAAATACATTTCAAATTAGCCAATTATTATTCAGCCATTTACGACCTGGAACAATCCATCTCTTACGATAATACAGTAGCTGAAAGTTATGTCTGGAAAGGAAAGGCACTCTACAAATTAGACGAATTTGATAAGGCATTTTTAGAGTTTGACAAAGCAGATTGGTTTTATCGAAACGCAAATGCGGAGACTCTAAGATGGCGAGGAATGGCACGTTATGCAATCGGTCAGATTGAAAATGCCATTAGTGATTTTAAAAAAGCAGTAGATTTGGGCGATGAAGATGCGGATTATATCTTGAAAACTAAATTTGATTACCTAAAAAAATAAAGGCAACTCATTTGATTGAGCCGCCTTTATTTTTTACTTTCCTTTTGTTGCCCATGTAGTGGCAATTGCCAGAGAATTTTTATCAGATGTACTTGATTTTACCCAGTTGCTCAAAAAAGTATAAGAGGCTTTATCAGTTTTCGCATCCACTAATTTACTTAAAACTGATATCGCTTTCGCAGGTTGATTTTCTCTGAAATATGCCTTACTTTCTTCCCTCCAAACACGCCCATCAATTGATTTTTTATCAACCCCCAATTTTGCCAAATTAGCTCTCACGGTGTTGATTTTAGTGGTAGAATATTTCATGCCACGTGAACTATATAACGAATACATGATAATATTTTCAGCAGTTTGATTTACTAACTTCTTGTCATTTTTTGTATAAAAATTGTTGAGATTACTCATCAAGTTTTTGAAAATGGCATTTTCATCGTCCATTATAATTTTCTGTAAAACCAAGAAGCTCGTATTACTTCCATACTGATTTTTAGGTATTTTATTGGCGTAAGCATTCATAGAGGCTATATTATCAGTGGTATCTCTCATAATACGTGCCATCAAACCATAGTCAATTAAAAAATTTGCTTCCCGATTTCCCGATTTAAAACTTGATTTGTAAGCGGAGGTTCTTTGAGCAGGATTCAAGGCTTTTGTTCCTGCATTTATCAAAATCTGAGCTGAATTATTTTCTTCTCCCAAGATACCGATATGTAATAACTTCACATCTTTGTCAAAAAATAACATCGTGGGAGTCGAAGGAATATAAAGACCTTGTTTGTTCAAAAATGCTGAACCTTCTGGAGTTGTTATATCTAATTTATATGAAATAAAATTTTGGTTGTAGAAATTTCCTACTTGTGGAAGTTCAAAAGTTGGTTTGAAAGCATTACAAACATGACAAGTAGGAGCATATACCTCTAAAAAAACAGGTTTGTTTTGAGCTTTTGCTAAATCAAAAACGGTTCTTAGATTTCCACCTTGTATAAAAGCAGTTCCTTTTTGAGCAAAAGAGTTAATTGCTGACAATAAAATTAAAGCAAAAAAAATATTTTTCATGGTTTTTATTTCGTTTTAAATCTTGTTACACGTTATTAGTACCAAAAATATGCCAATCCTTTTAAAAGAATTGGCATTAACAAAGTTTAACACTTATGCTTGTTTTTCGGCAGCTTTTATTTCATCTCGCAAATCCTTTGTCATAGTTTTACAAAGTTGTTCAATCAATTGAGCCGTTTTTTGATCGCCCGTTGCACGCTCCAAAGTGTCCCCAATACTACCAATGACTTCAATATAAAAACGTTTCATATCAAAAACTTCCATATCTTTTGTCCACAAAGGCAAAGCCATCAAGCCTTTATTGTAGTTATCCCAAACGCCAATAAAGATTGATTTTGTTTCTTCAATTCCTTCGTTGGGGTTTTCAGTAGCAGACCATGAGATTTGTTCTGGAATATTCTCGTCGTCTAATAAAATTTTAAAATTAATTTCTGAATGTTTCATAAATAATAAAACTCATACAAAATGAGCAATCTTTTTCGTTTTAATCTATACAAAATTAAGATATAAAAAATTCAAATTTCACTAAGCACAAATAAAAGATAAGCACTATCTTTGCACCCCAATTAAAGTAAAGGATATATTTATAAAGTGACTTATCAAGAAACCATAGATTATCTCTATCAACAGTTACCCGTATTTCATCGAATCGGCAAAGTAGCTTTCAAAGCCGATTTGAGTAATACTACAAAACTGTGCGAACATCTCAATAATCCGCATCGAAAATTTAGGACTATTCATATTGCGGGGACTAACGGCAAAGGGAGTTCATCCCATTATGTTGCTTCTATTTTGCAAAGTGCAGGTTACAAAACGGGTCTTTATACTTCACCACATTTGAAGTCATTTACCGAGAGAATCCGTATCAATGGGCAACCAATTCCAGAACAGGCTGTAGTTGAATTTGTAGAAAATAATCAAGAATTTTTAGAAGAACTCAATCCTTCCTTTTTTGAAATGAGTGTTGGTATGGCTTTTGAGTATTTTGAAAAAGAGAATGTTGATATTGCAGTAATCGAAGTTGGATTAGGTGGAAGGCTGGACTCAACTAATATCATCACTCCGATTGCTTGTTTAATAACCAACATAAGTTTTGATCATGTGGATATTTTAGGAGACACGCTTGAAAAAATAGCGAGTGAAAAAGCGGGTATAATTAAATCAGAGGTACCAGTTGTAATATCTGAAAAAGCTATTGAAACACAAGACGTTTTTATTCAAAAAGCAACTCTCGAAAACGCTCCAATTTACTTTGCTGAAGAACACCTTTCAATTAAAAATTACTTCGAATCAGAGTTTTTTTTAAATATTAATATTTGGGATAAATCTAAGAATAGTACAATACAATTATCGTCTCAATTATTGGGAAAATACCAACTCAAAAATATTTTAGGAGTTTTAAAATTAGTTGATGTGTTAAATCAAAAAGGTTTTCAAATCTCAAATTTTCAAATTCAAGATGGGATTAGCAAAGTGATTTCTCAAACGGGTTTAAAAGGTAGATGGCAAGTTTTATCTAAAAGTCCTTTGATGATTTGTGATACAGCCCACAATGTTTCTGGCATTTCTCAGGTTTTAGAAAGTATCAAAAAAATCAAATACCAAAAAATATGGATGATTTTGGGCTTTGTTTCCGACAAAGATATTTCTTCTATTCTACAACTCTTACCGAAAGATGCCAACTACATTTTTTGTGAAGCCAATATTCCAAGAGCTATGAGAGCGGCTGATTTAAGATTGAAAGCCTTAGAATATAACTTAGTAGGGGAGGAGATGAAAAATGTAAATCAAGCAATTCAAAAAATTAAAATCCTTGCAAAAAGTAATGATTTAATTTATATCGGTGGTAGTACGTTTGTAGTAGCTGAAATTGATATGCTTTAAATTATTGAGTCATATTTATAATTGTTGTATTACGTGATTTGTTGTCCAAATTTTATTCTGTTTTTACATACTTACAATAAAATATATACGAAAGTATTTTTCAACAATCATAAAGTGGTAGAGAAAAAGATGTTTGTGAAATTGTACTGATAGAATATTTTTGAACGATTCTCAGCCTTTTCATAAATGCTTGATTTTCAGACACTTATAAGAATTAGTTTGATAATGAAGTATTTTAGGTTGTCCTAAAATACTAACTAATTGTATAACTTACTGAAAATCAGATAGTTGCATAGTTTTAATAAATGAGTAAACGGTAATACAAGGAAAACACTAAAATCAGTACAATTAAAAGTAATTAAATGAATAGACTAATTTTTTTAGTAATACTAATATGTCAAGAAAAAAGTGCATAAGGTTTAAAGAAATAGAAGAGAATTACAATGTTATTCAGGAGGGTAAGTCCCACTTTGAGACTGTTAAAGGTTGTTGGAATCAAGAAATCTTTAAAAATCAGAATCCCATTGTTCTTGAATTAGGTTGTGGTAAAGGAGAATATACAGTTGGATTAGCCAAATTATTTCCAGAAAAAAATTTTATTGGAATTGACATTAAAGGAGATAGAATTGCTGTTGGAAGTAATAAGGCTTTGGAACAAGAATTGAAAAACGTCTATTTTTTGAGAACAAAAGTACATGATTTAGAAATGTTTTTTTCAGAAAATGAAACCTCGGAGATTTGGATAACTTTTCCAGACCCTCACCTATTGCAGAGTGGAATAAAGCGGAGAATGACTAACGAAAGATTTTTAGGGATATACAAAAACATTTTAAATCCGAAGGGTTTTCTTCATCTAAAAACTGACAATGAACTATTCTTTGAATATTCATTAGACTCTTTGAATAAATTTGGGGTTAATAATTTGGCTTTCACCAAAGACCTGTATCAATCAGAATTGAACAATTATCATCATGGAATAAAGACTCGTTTTGAAATAACTTTTACAGATAGAGGTTTTAAAATTAATTATTTGTACTGTCAGTTTAACATTTAAAAAGGGGAATCATAGACTGATTCCCCTTTTTAAATATACTGAAAATCAGATTATTACTTGCTGATTAATTTTGCAAAATGATTAACTGTACGTACTAATTGAGATACATAAGACATCTCATTATCATACCACGATACAGTTCTTACCAATTGCGAATCACCCACGTTTTGTACTTTTGTTTGGGTTGCATCAAACAGCGAACCGAATGACGTTCCAATTACATCACTACTAACGATTTCATCTTCGGTATATCCAAAGCTCTCGTTTGAAGCGGCTTTCATGGCTGCATTAATTTCTTCAACAGTAGTCTTTTTTGCTAACATTACAGTCAATTCGGTTAATGAACCTGTAATCGTAGGAACTCTCTGTGCTGATCCGTCTAATTTTCCCTTTAAAGAAGGGATTACCAAGCCAATTGCTTTGGCTGCACCAGTAGTATTTGGAACAATATTTTCGGCAGCAGCTCTTGCTCTCCTCAAATCTCCTTTTGGATGAGGACCATCCAGCGTATTTTGGTCATTTGTATAAGCGTGTACAGTTGTCATCAATCCGTTAACGATTCCAAATTTTTCTTCCAAAACTTTCGCCATTGGAGCTAAACAATTTGTTGTACAAGACGCACCACTAATTACTGTCTCAGAACCATCCAGAATATCATGATTAACGTTAAATACTACGGTTTTAGCATCACCAGTTGCAGGGGCAGAAATAACTACTTTTTTTGCCCCTGCGGTTATATGGGCGGACGCTTTTTCCTTATCAGTAAAAAAACCAGTACATTCTAATACTACATCAACATTGTGTTGTCCCCAAGGAATCAAGGCTGGATCTCTCTGTGCATAAATCGTTACTGTTTCACCATTAACTGTTATTGCATTTTCTGATGAAGTTACCTCAGCATTAAATCTGCCTTGTGCAGAATCGTATTTTAGTAAATGAGCCAATACTTTTGGACTCGTCAAGTCATTGATTGCTACTACATCAATATCTTTCATGTTATAAATTTGGCGATAGACTAACCGTCCTATTCTACCAAAACCATTAATTGCAACTTTAACTTTTGCCATCTTTTAAATAAGGTAAATGAATAAATTACTTGATTATTATACTGTACAAAAGTAACATAATAAGAAAGATTAAACAAATTATAAGCACTCGTGATTATAACAATAACGTTAGTATATTACACTAAAATTATTAGCAAATTATCAAATTTTTCCTCAAATTACTAAAAATAATAGTATTTTAACTGTGTTATACTACTAATCTTTTACGTATGCTAATACTGCTTTATTCTACCAAAGTTATACTGCCCTCATCAAACCTATTACCAAGAGTTAAAGTACACTGTTTAAATTCATAGAAATCCGCTTAAATCAACCCAATACATAAAAATAATAGTGAATATACTTATCAAATAGGAGAGGTAAAAAGACCAGATACAGACAAGTAGTTAATACTATTAGAACAGAGTTTTATTTTACTAAAAATCATTGATTTTTAGTAAAATAAAACTCCTAAATACGAACAATTACTTAAATATTATTTTATTTTTATATTAAAATTTTCTGAAATCGCATATTTTAAAGGTTATATGAAAAAAATAGGTTATAAATATTCCTTTTAAGCAGGGGTTAGGATTTAGTTATTAGGATTTTCAGATATAACCAATTGATGATCAGATGATTATAATTTATCCAAACATAAACTAATTAATAACGGGTACTTACAAGTGATTTATACTATTTCTACCATATTAATTGAAGTGAAAATTCATTAAAAACTCACAGCATAAGATGCGTTTTGTTATCCCAACAAATAGGAGGGAACTGCTACTCCACTTAAACCTTGACTTTGAGAGAATCTGATAGTTTTCCCCCGCTTCGGAAGTCCAATTCATCTGGATAAAAATTCAGTAAAAAATATAGTAGAACCAGTATATATAGTGCGACACAACTTATTGAAATTAAATTTACCAACTTTTTAACAGTGCAACATCTCAAAAATTGGCAAATCTGGGAGACTATAGGCATCTGTAAATTCCAAATTGATAGCATATTTTTAGCTATATTTTCATAGTGTGCTATTATAAAGTACCCAGTTTTTTTATAGAGACTCCATTAGAATAATGTTAATCCTTACAATTGCAATTCCCTAATTTTCTTCATAAACAATATGACAATCTGTCATATTGTTTAAATGCAACAATTTTTATATTTGAATAATATTAAACAGAATATAATTTTGTTTAATATTGTAATACATTGATTTTCAAGCATTTAAATACTTAATAATAAAGTAAAAATATATTCAAATCTCGTCATCTACAACTACTAATTATCTTCTTAATTCCTCCTCCTGGATGGATTATTTTGTATGACTTATCTTCTGGCTATACCCAAAGTATCAAGTAAATGCTCTTACTTTGCACTTCAATTTTAATAGAACATATTACCCTCAATATTTTAATGAAACAATTACAAGATATTATAGAGAAGGCATGGGAAGACACAAGCCTCCGCTCTAATGAAGAAACAAAAAATGCTATTGAAGCAATCGTAGAAAAAGTTGATAAAGGCGAACTTCGGACTGCACAACCCAATGAAGATGGTTCATGGACGGTGAACGATTGGGTGAAAAAAGCAATCATCATGTATTTCCCAATGCGTCAGATGGAAGTACAAGAAGTTGGTATTTTTGAATTTCACGATAAAATGAAATTAAAGAATAACTATGCCGCTTTGGGGGTAAGAGTTGTTCCTCCTGCGGTAGCACGTTACGGGGCATTCTTGGCAAAAGGCGTGATTATGATGCCCTCTTATGTAAATATTGGGGCTTATGTAGATTCGGGTACGATGGTGGACACTTGGGCGACTGTGGGCAGTTGTGCTCAAATCGGGAAAGATGTACATTTGAGTGGGGGAGTGGGTATTGGAGGAGTTCTTGAACCTGCACAAGCCGCACCCGTAATTATTGAAGATGGTGCATTTATTGGCTCACGTTGTATCGTAGTTGAAGGGGCAAGAATTGGAAAGCGTGCTGTTTTAGGTGCGGGGGTAACCATCACAGGAAGCTCCAAAATAATTGACGTAACTGGTTCTGAACCAATAGAATATATCGGATTTGTTCCAGAAAATAGCGTTGTTATTCCAGGAAGCCTGACAAAGAAATTCCCTGCGGGCGAGTTTAACGTCCCATGTGCATTGATTATCGGCAAACGTAAAGAAAGTACCGATTTAAAAACATCATTAAATCAGGCTTTGCGTGAAAATAATGTAACGGTTTAACTAATTGACAATCAACAATAATCAATTAACAATATTTTTGTTATTCGATTATTGTTGATTAAAGAATATCTACTAACACAACGAAATAACACAATTTTGACATCTCAATTTTTAAAACCTCCACAATTACTAAATCCCCCTCAAAAATTCTTTCATCTAATAATTCACCTCCGCCAATACCACCTTCCCATTCTCCAAAAAAGGTTCTATCGTTATCACTACTGATTTAGACGTAGGCGTATTACTAATGTCCGCCGTTGAGTTAATCGGTACTAAGGGATTTGTTTCTGGAAAATAGGTTGCTACACACTTTGTGGGAATATTATATGATATTACAATAAAACGCTTTGCCTCTCTATGTATTCCTCCGTAATTATTATAAAGATTGACCACTTGATAGTTTTGAAGGTTTGCCGTCTTGATGTCTTTTTCATTCATCATAATAATCCTCCGCTCGTTATAAATACCTCTGTAACGGTCATTTAAGCCATAAATCGTGGTATTAAATTGGTCATGCGAGCGTATCGTCATCATTAGGTATTCATTTTCTTTTAAATTCTCTTGCGTCAGGGTATTTATTGTAAAATGAGCCTTTTGGTCTTTGGTCGAAAAATTCCCTACTCTCGGAGGATTTGGTAAATAAAAACCATTTTGGTCAAGTATTCGGGTGTTATAGTTTTCAAAACCTGCAATGGTTTTCTCTATTAAATCCCTGACCTGGTCATAGTTAGCTATTAATTCATTCCAATTTACTTTATAGTTATCGTCAAGTGTTTGTTGAGCTATGCCCGCAACAATGGCTGGTTCGGACAATAATTCCTCGGAAGGCGGACTCAAAATTCCTTTTGACATATGAACAACCCCCATCGAATCCTCCACTGTTACAAATTGTTGTCCCTCTTTCTGCATATCTAAATCAGTTCTACCAAGCGTTGGTAATATCAAAGCGTTTGTTCCATGTACCAAATGAGAACGGTTTAACTTCGTTGAGATATGGACGGTCAAATCACAATTCATCAAAGCCTTTGCCGTGTATTCAGTATCGGGCGTGGCAGAAAGGAAATTACCACCCATTGCGATAAAAACCTTCCCCTTTGATTTATACATTTCTTGGATTGACTCCACCGTATCAAGTCCATGTTCTTGTGGTGGTTTAAATCCAAAAACTCTTTCTATATTATCCAAAAACGTTTGTGAAGGTTTCTCATAAATCCCCATTGTTCTGTCTCCCTGCACGTTACTATGCCCACGTACAGGACACGTACCAGCACCTTCTTTTCCAATGCTTCCTTTGAGTAGTAATAGGTTTACAACTTCCTGAATCGTGATGACTGAATTTTTATGTTGCGTCAGTCCCATTGCCCAACAAACGATTATTCTATCATGCACCGCCAAGAGGTCTGCAACTCGTTGAATTTCAGATAATTCTACGCCTGATTGTTTGCTTAATTCGCAGATTGAATAACCGTTCAAATTATTCGTTAATTCAACAAACCCTACTGTGTTCACTTCAATGAAGGATTTGTCGAAAACTTGCCCGTTTGAAAGTTTATCTGCCTCCACTAAAAGTTTAAGGACACATTTTAATAATGCTAAGTCTTGATTGATGCGAACTTGGAGGTAAATATCGGTCAGAGAAGTTGCCCCAGTCAATAAATCTCTTGGGTCTTGTGGGTTTTTAAAAGCCAATAAACCCGCTTCGATGAGGGGATTTATTGAGACAATTTTAGCACCATTCCGTTTGGCTTTTTCCAAAGCTGACAACATTCTTGGATGGTTTGTCCCAGGGTTTTGTCCCATCACGATAATGACCTCCGCTTTATCAAAATCAGCTAAGGTAACTGAACCCTTACCCAAGCCCAAAGTGGCAGTCAGAGCCGCCCCCGAAGACTCGTGGCACATATTGGAACAGTCGGGCATATTGTTCGTTCCGTACATCCGCACAAAAAGTTGATACAAGAATGCGGCTTCGTTGGAAGTTCGCCCTGATGTATAGAAAATTGCGTCGTTGGGCGTTGGGAGATTCTTTAATTTAGTACCAATCAAAGCAAAGGCTTCTTGGTAGGAAATCTTTTCATAATGCGTCTGTCCTTCTCTCAAAATCATAGGTTGCGTCAAGCGACCTTGTTGTCCTAACCAATAATCTGATTTGTCTGAAAGTTCGGTTACGGAATATCTTTGGAAGAATGCAGAAGTAATTTTACGAGTTGTGGCTTCTTCAGCAATGGCTTTTGCTCCGTTTTCACAATATTCTGCAATGGGAGAACGATGGTCAGGGTCGGGCCAAGCACAACTTGGGCAGTCAATACCGTATTTTTGGTTTAATTTCAACAATGCCTTCAATCCACGACCAACGGGCATTGCCCCAAATACGTGCTGTGCTGATATAGCAACCGCTTTAATTCCTGCGGCTTCTGTATGTGGTCGTGATAATTTGAGTCCTGTGAAGGCTAAGGGAGGTTGGGGGTTGATGTTGTTTTTTGTCTGAACCATGATTATTAGGATTTAGGGATTTTAAGGTTGTTTATTTTGTCTGAACTTGGATTAGTGGGATTAATGGATTTCTGGGATTTTTTTCTGTACATATTTTAATCATAAAAATCCATTAATCCCACGAATCCAAATTCAAACAGGGTCGCTCAGACAATTTTTACTTTCTCTCCACCAGCATACACATTAAATCTATCCCCCCTCAAAAAACCCATCAAAGTTATCCCAAATTGTTTCGCCATCTGTACTGCAAGACTTGAAGGAGCTCCAATTGCCGCAACGACAGGAATACGAGCCATAGCGGCTTTCTGGATAAGTTCAAAACTGGCTCTACTACTCATCAATAGAATTTTATTTTGTAAAGGTAGTAAATCTTGCGTCAGGGCATTTCCTATAATTTTATCCAATGCATTATGTCTGCCGATGTCTTCTCGCAATAGTAACAATTTCCCTTCTAAATCAAATAAAGCCGCAGCGTGTAATCCGCCTGTGTATTCAAAGGTCTTTTGATGTTGTGATAAAGTAATGGGTAGTTGAAGGATTATATTTGGATTTATCTGAAATGACTGAGTCTTGTTTTGCGGTAATTCGAAAATCATATTATCAATTGCCTCAATCGATACCTTACCACACACGCCACAACTGGATGTAGCATAGAAATTGCGTTGGAGAGATTGAAGGTTAAGCGATACATCTGGTTTGAGTTCAACTCTGACAATATTCTCAGTAGCTTGCTTCCCTGAATCTACACAATATTTAATGCTCAGAATTTGATTGTATGACTTGATGATACCCTCTGAGTAGAGAAAGCCCAGTGCCAATTCAAAATCGTGCGTTGGGGTACGCATCGTAACCGAGACACTCTTTTGCTGGCGATTATCCATTTCTCCATAACCCAAACGAATTTCTAAGGGTTCTTCTACCACAACCAGATCTGAATAGGCTGAGAATTGGTCAGAAATAAATTTTGTGATATTTACGGGGGCTATTGGGTACATTGGAAAATTGTTGAAATATTAAATCTACGAGAAAAGTAAGCCTGAAAGGCTTTAATGTAAATAACCGTATGTGAAACTTACGGCATAGCTAAATGAGGAGATACCAACTCTGGAAGAGTTGAATATACCAAACAAGTTAAGACGGAGATATTTAACCCTTTTAGGGTTTTATTGACAGAGTCCCATTCTTTCCCGTAAGTTTCACATACGGTTATTCAAATTCAAGTCCTTCGGACTTTTAATTGCGTACCAACAGTTATTATTTACAGTCCCAATTCTTTCCCGTAGGTTTCACATACGGTTATTCAAATTCAAGTCCTTCGGATTTTTAATTGCGTACCAACAGTTATTATTGCAAATTTGTAGATAAAATATTTGAAATCGAAAAATTAATCGAATGATATACGAAACAGCACCTTTGCGATTGGGTCAATACAATCGCCTTGAAGTAATTAAGGAATTAGATTTTGGGCTTTATTTAGACGGCTACGATGGCGAAGAAATACTCATCCCTCGTGTGTATGTACCCGAAGGCACACAGATAGGTGATATGCTTGATGTTTTTATTTATAGAGACTCAGAAGACCGCCTGATTGCCACGACTTTAAAACCTTTTGGCGTAGTGGGAGACTTTGCGTATTTGAAAGTACGTGATGTAAGTAAATTAGGCGTTTTCTTGGACTGGGGGCTTATGAAAGACCTTTTAGTGCCTTTCGGAGAACAAACGCACAAGATGGGTTTAGGGCGTTCATACTTAGTTTACATTTATATCGACGAAGAAACAGAACGTATTGTTGCGTCAGCGAAGTTGGATAAATTCTTAGAGAATAACAGTTCTAAATTTACAGAAGGGCAAGAAGTTTCGCTGATTCCTTACGAATATACAGATTTAGGCATTAAAGCATTGATTGACAAAAGTTGCATTGGTGTAATTTACAAAAGTGAAGTATTCAAAGATGTGATATTAGGTGAAGTTACAAAAGGATTTATTAAGAAAATCAGAACCGATACTAAGATAGATTTAGCTTTGGTGAAACAAGGATTTGATAGAATTGACAATGTTAAATCTCAGATATATGACCTCTTAGTATCGAAGGAAGGCTTTTTGCCCTATACAGACAAAACAGATTCTGAAATAATTTATAGAGATTTACAAATGTCAAAGAAGGATTTTAAGAAAGCAATTGGCGGATTATATCGAGATGGCAAAATTAAATTACAAGATAATGGAATTTACATAGTTAAATCATAACAAATCCCTTCATTAAAACAAATGTAAATTAGTTTGATTTGATAATTTACATTTGTTTTAAATACCTTAAAAAATATTACAAATGTTTATCGCTCATTATTGATTGTTATTTGTAAACTAATATTATATTTGTAGACTATTTCATTTAATATCAAGTTTACAAATGGATTTGAATAAGAAAATTGAACAGATAATAATTGACAAAGGTTTATCGCCAAGTTATTTTGCCGATACCATTGGGATTCAGCGGAGTAGTATTTCTCATATACTATCGGGGAGAAATAAGCCCAGCTTGGATATAATTCAGCGTATTTTGAAGGTTTTTCCAGATATTGACCGTGATTGGCTACTTTTTGAATCTGATGTACCCGTACAAAATACGCCCCAAATCAACAGACAACAGCCTGTAAATCAGCAAAATACACGGCAAATTCTATTTGAACAAAGCCCCCGAGAATCGCCTAAAAGTTTTCAGAATGAACCTAATGTCGAGAAAACGGCTATAATTCAGCCCATAAAACGTAAAATTGAACGTCCTGTGGTGCAGTCGTTTTCATCACCGACTAAGCAAATAGAAAGGATTGTGATTTTTTATACCGATGGGACTTTTGAGGAGAAACGTCCGAGTTGAGAAAATAGGGTAGAGTAGGAGAGAAGCCCTATTTTACCCTATTTTTATAAATAATTTATTAAAAAATATACCTTTAATTTTACTCCTATTCTTTCTAAATTTCTACCTCCTACACTATTCTTCTCTTCTACTCCACCACCATTTTAGAGGTCTTATCGCCTACTTTTACAAAATAAATACCCTTATTGAGTCCTTCGGTAGAGAACGAAATACTCCTATTTTGAGCATCAAATTGCTTGTCAATCACCATCTCCCTCCCCATTCCATCAAGGATATTCACTACAACTTTGGGCGTTGAAAGCTCTACCCATACCCTTCCATTAGTAGGATTTGGATAGATTTTGGGGAGAATGTTTAGCTCATCTTCAAAGGCTAAGGGCTTTACAAAATCACAAGATTGAATGGTCTTCTGTCGGATTTGTTCCAACTTTACATATAAATTATCACCAGGGCAGTTGGTCGCACATGAGCCGTCACGGTGGGAGGAAATATTATTGAGGCTTTTTCCAGAGGCGGAATGAAGCCCTTTTTCGAGTGGTTCGAGGGACTCCTTTTTCATTTTCCAAGCAATTAATTTTGCTAAGGATTCAATGGATTTATCGGTTGGTTGAGCCGTCATATAATCACCAAGCAGACAAATTCCCATCGTTCCAGTATTTTGACTGCAAAAATGAGCCCCGACTACATTGTCCCCATCCATGACATTTTGCCCATCCCGACCTTCGTAAATCGTGCCATCTTGGGCGATGAGAAAATTATATCCCACATCATTCCAACCATTCGTCCCCGTATGAAAGGTATAGATATTTCGGACAATATCAGTATAATTTGTGTTGGTATTTGACCCCGCCGCATGATGAACGATAACGTGTTTCACAGTAGATTTTACTGGTAATTCCTTCGGAGGAGTTAATCCAGAACGCCACGATGAAGCAGGAATAACAACTGGTTTTTCACAATCTGAGGGGGTACGAGACGATTTGGTCTGTACATCAAGTAATTGTAAAGGTCTCACATAGATTTTATCCATAACTAAGTTTCCAATAAAGCCTTCTGAACGTATATTTAAACTCGAAATAGGCTTTGAGAAAACGATTAATTCTGATACAGAAGATTCATGAGCATCTGGTTTGACCAAAATCTCTTCACCATCAACAGTTATCCACAATTTACTGGGCATTTGACTGTCCGATAAATGAATTGCAATACTGGTAACGGGCAAATCGAAAAACAGGCTCTGAGAATCCTTTATTTTGAGATTTACCGTACATTTATCCACACGAGAGGATTGTTGAGCCGTAATTTTGGCGAAAAACAAAAGAAAAAGAAACAATAAAGGTGCTTTTTTCATGAGTTGAGGTTGTTTGAAGATGAGTTTGATGATTTGTTGATCCAATTTACAAGTTTTAGGGATAATTTCCAATTTATAATAATGCCATAAGCCCTTGAATTAGAAAGGTTTATAGAAATATTAACTATAACTATATGATAATCAATTAGTTACAAATACTGTTTCACGTGAATATGTAAAACGCTGATAATTAGATACTTAACAGCCTATCCACAAGTTTAGTGGAATTATTTAATATTTGGCTGATAATTCCACAAACTAATCACTAATCCCTATTTACTAATCACTACTTATTTGTAAATTTGGGTATAAATCAATCCTAAAATCATGCAAAAATTAGATTCATTAAACCAAGTCGCAGAGTTTCATCGCACATTCAAAGCACCTGTATTAGAAACCCCACAAATTCCTTCGGCTGATCGCTGCAAACTTCGAGTTAGTTTGATTGCAGAAGAACTCAGAGAACTTCAAGAAGCAATTGATAATCAAGACCTTGTGGAAGTGGCAGATGCTCTTTGCGATATTCAATATGTACTTTCAGGGGCGGTTTTGGAGTTTGGTTTAGGAGAAAAATTTGTAGATTTATTTAATGAAGTACAACGCTCAAATATGTCAAAAGCGTGTAGTACT
>JAYUOX010000207.1:0-4393 GCA_043760595.1 Cytophagales bacterium | reverse complement strand
ATTCTTGAAGTTCTTTATCACTCAATTTATCCACTTCCTGTCCAAGCACTTTTACAATTCCGCTATCAGGTTTTAAAAGTCCCGAAATGATTTTTATTAGTACAGACTTTCCCGTTCCAGAACGACCCAAGACGGCAATATTTTCTCCTCTTTTTATTTCAAAATCAACGCCATTAAGCACTTTAAGTGACCCAAAAGCCTTCTTTAAATCCTTAATGAAAATTACTGATTCTTGTTGTTCAATTTGTGTGTTGTCTTTATTCATAAATTACTGGTTTTTTATCTGATTCCATTAAGGAATTGAACGATTAATAACTCTTCCACAAAGATTAAAAACATAGAAAATACTACCGCTAAATTTGCGGCTCTTCCAACGCCTTGTGTGCCATTTTGAGCATAATAGCCTTGATAACAACCCGCTACGCCAATAGTAAAACCGTAACAGATAGCCTTAAAGAGTGAAGAAAATACGTCTCTAAATTCTATAGATTTGAAGGCACTAATGAAGAAACTCGTGAAACTGGTCAATTCGTTGGCGTGTACGTTCAGATATGCCCCCATCATGCCCACTAATCCAGTATATAAAACCAAAACGGGCATCATAAAAGTGGTGGCTAAAATGCGACTTACAACCAAAAATTTAAAAGGATTTGTAGCGGAAACTTCCATAGCATCAATCTGTTCCGTCACTTTCATGGAACCTAATTCTGCTCCAATATTTGAACCAACTTTTCCAGCCGCAATCAAAGCAGTAATGAGTGGAGCCATTGTTTTGATGATAGCAATTGAAACCAACGAGGGCAACCAAGATGTTGCACCAAAGGCTGATAATGATGGACGAGATTGTTTGGTGAAAACGGTTCCAGTAATAAAACCAGTTACTGAAACCAATAACAATGTTTTATAACCAATTTGATAACATTGATTTACAATTTCTTTCCATTCAATTGGAGCGGAGAATGCTTCTTTAAAAAAACGAACAATAAAGATGTATAAATCGTACAAATCTTCAAAAAAGCCGTCAATGCTTTTAGAGATGAGATACTTTTTCTTAGCGGTACTATCAGGATTTTTAGAGGTTGATTCCATTTTTATTCATCATTAAAGGTTCTGTGGCAATATTTACGCTTAAAATTTGTCAATCATTAATGTTTCACATTTAACAAATTTGTGACGTAAGAAACATTATTCACTATGATTTTACAGTTGAACGGATGTATCAGCTTTCACACACCACATCAGTTCCTTAATAAAAACTTGTGCCAGTTTATCAGCTACTTCTTTGTCTTTGGGAACGCCCTCTTCACTATACGTTTCGCCAACATTTGGCACAGAAAACATTTCAGTAATCGTCCAGACCTTCATTTTCCATAACATAAACTGCAAAGAAACTAAGCATTGAGACCCTGCAAACGGTCCTGCTGAAACGGTTACAATCCCCGTTGGTTTGTGCCTCCATTCATCATATAAAACATCCACTGCATTTTTCAAACTGGCTGGCATTCCACCGTTGTATTCGGGTGTAATAATAATAACGCCATGAGCCGAATCTATTTTCTTAGCATATTCAAGTGTTTTAGGATTTGGATTTTTTTGTTGCTTGAGCGTCTCATCAAAAATCGGAAAATTGTATTCCCGCAAATCAATAATTTCAGTTGTTGCCAAGTCATTTTCAGCTAAATACTTTTCAAAATATAAGGCAATACGATGACTCTTACGATCGGGACGGATGCTGGCAGAAATGATGGCAATGTGGGGCATGAATAGTTTAAGTTTAGAAGAAATGAAAACGGATTTTGTAACGCAAAGTTTGTTTTTATTTCTTTGAAAAGTATTACACGAAAATCAAAAAGAATTACATCATTCACACTTTTGATTTCGGATGCTCAGGTTTCACAAGAATCACACAAAGTTTAGCACGGAGTATCACAAAGTTATATGTTATAAAATGAGTAGATATTTGCAATTTCTAAAATTGAATATTGATAATGACTGTATTACAAAATTTTAAACCCCGATTAAATTTCCTTAGAGAAACCCTGTGCCAAACTCTACGATACTCTGCGGCAGGCGTTCCAGTATCCAAAAACCCAAAATAACAAGCACCGTATAATCACTCAAAGCGTCCCTCAAAATCTTTAAGGCTTTGGTCATCTGGTTTTCAACGGTTTTTTCAGAAATATCCATTTTTTCAGAAATATCCCGTTGAGAAAGCCCCGTTCTTTTTAATAAAAAAACTTCTCTACAACGTTCTGGAAGCAATTTTAAGGCATTTTGATAGGCAGCATTTAATTCATCAAAAGCAATAACTTGCTCCGTGAAATTATCATTCTCCGCCTCTGGATTAAGACTGTTTGAATACTTTTCAAAGAGATTATTTTTCTTGTATTGAGCAATAACAAGATATTTTACCGAAGAAAAAAGGTAGGCTTCAATAGTCGTAGAAATAGATAAAACCGCACGGCGTTCCCACAAAGAAATAAACAATTCTTGGACAACTTCCTCCGTCAATTCCCGATTTTTCAAACGCTTGTAAACCGCCCCATAGAGTTTTGAAAAATAGGTTTCATACAAAAAATCAAAAGCCCGAACATCACTTTTAGCAAGATGTTCAATGATTTGTTGGTCGGTATTAAAAGTTGGGTTAAGCATTTAATTACAAAATAAATACAATTTTTTAGGAATAAATTTATATTAGTTACCATTTATTAAAAAATAAAATAAAACTTGGTAAGATATTATAGAATCCTTAATTTTGTAACATTGAAAAATCAAAATAATTTTTAATTACCCCGCCCTACGATTAACTTGTTATTATTTTGATAATCAACACATTACGTCTTCTTCCGTCCATCCTTACTTAATAATTTCTTGCGATTTATAAATTAATGTGCAATTTTTGTGCAGATTTTTTTGTTGGAAATATAGACAGAATCACAAGATTTTAATCACATAAAAGCACTATCCACAGTACAAAAATAAGCATGGCAGAGCATACCAAGTGCCTAATCATAGGCTCAGGACCCGCAGGTTACACCGCAGCAATTTATGCCTCAAGGGCAGGATTAAACCCAATAATGTATCAAGGACCACAACCAGGCGGTCAATTGACGATAACGAATGATGTTGAGAATTTCCCAGGCTATGCCGACGGAATTCAAGGACAGCAATGATGCAAGACCTTGAAAAACAGGCTCGTAGATTCGGCACATCGGTTAGATATGGCATGGCTACTTCCGTGGATTTCGATTCAACACCGAAGAAAGTTTTCATTGACGACACACACGAAATCCACGCCGAAGCCGTTATAATTGCCACGGGTGCATCGGCAAAATGGCTTGGTTTGCCTTCGGAAGAGAAATATAATGGTCGTGGTGTTTCAGCTTGTGCCGTTTGTGATGGTTTCTTTTTCCGTAATCAAGAAGTGGCAATTGTGGGCGGTGGCGACACTGCCGCTGAAGAAGCAACTTACTTGGCAAATCTATGCTCGAAAGTTCACATGATTGTTCGTCGAGATGAATTGCGAGCTTCGCAAATTATGCAAAAGAGAGTTACGTCAAACCCAAAAATTCAGATGCACTGGAATTCTCAGACGGAGGAGATTTTGGGCGATGATAATGGAGTAACGGGCGTAATGATAAAGAATCACATAACCAATATTGAAACGATTTTACCAATTACAGGTTTCTTCGTTGCCATTGGTCATAAACCCAATACGGACATTTTTAAGGGATTCTTGGATATGGACGAAGCTGGCTATATCATCACTGAGAAAGGAACGAGTTATACAAATATTAAAGGCGTTTTTGCCTCTGGTGATGCCCAAGACCACATTTATCGTCAGGCAGTAACCGCCGCAGGAACTGGTTGTATGGCGGCTCTTGATGCTGAAAGATGGTTGACGGAACAGGAAGACTAATTCAATGATATAGTGATAGAATGAGCGAATGATAGAATATTACTACGCCATCATTCACTCATTCTATCACTATATCATTCACTCATTGATTTAAGATATGAAAAAATTAAAAAACATATTACTACTTACCCTTTGCGTAGGCACGTTTACAGTCTCAGCACAGGAATCTGGCTCCTTCAAAAAGAACCCTAAGATTAATGTGAAGAACAATACGGGTTTATACAAAGAGAAAGAGAAAAAAGAGGAAGTTTTGGATGAATTACCGAAACTGAAATTTAACAATTCTTACGAAGTAGAAAATACGATTGAAGCTCCTGCAGCAGTTACGGCATCCAACAAATATGAGCCTTCAAAAGCCTTGAACGCTTCGGTGAGTAGTTTTGATACGACTTCAATTGATGAAAGAGAACCGTTAATTATTGAACTCGAAGAAGAAACAAAGTTTGAAGGAAGTGATGATTTTGTGTCGGTTGC
>JAYUOX010000206.1:0-12943 GCA_043760595.1 Cytophagales bacterium | reverse complement strand
AATCGGAATCCAATGTCTCGAAGTGCCACTTCGAGCTACAGTATCAGAACAATTTAATAAACATTCAACAGAAAGAGAACAATCTAATTTTATCTCTTAAATTCAAGGATATTTTTGTTCAAAGAAAACAAATATCCAAAGTAGATAAAACTTGCAAATGATACCAGACTATTGAAGGGGTTTATCAATAATTGAAATAAAAAAATACCAAAAAATATAACTGCCCAAATTCCACTATTCACACATCCTAAGTCCCAAATCCATTGCCTTTTAAGAGAATTTCTATGGATAAAACTATACACGTAGGTTGTAATTCCTAATATTGGGAGAATTGATAATAAAAAAGTCCACAATACCGCTGTAAATAATATTTTCTGAGTGCCTAAATAGCCAAAATATAGTACCATCATTAACGTAAGTATGGCAATTATTAATGGAATAAAATACATTAGCATTATTATAGAAACGGTTTTTTTTCGTCTATCAGTGTCCATGATTTTTAGTGTTTTATAAATTTAACATCTTGATAATCAATCTTATAAGGACTGAACATCCCCGTTTAAAACCTTATAGAATTCCGTTTCATCCAACCTCATTCAAACGTGCCTCATTGGCTGCATTGCTAATTTTACGAGCTTTCAGACCTCTAAAAAACATATACAAATTCCCGAAAAGTAATACGCCCATAAACATTGTGAATGCTCCGATTTTTACACTCAATACCTCAAATAGTACCTTCAAACTGGCGATATTTTCATCCACCGTTAAGTACCAAAGTCCAATCCCAAAGCCAAAAAGAAAAAATCCGACTTCAAATAATTTATTGGTTGCCAATGCCAAATCTTCTTGATTATTGAAAATTTTAATCATAAAAGTTTGACTATTTTTGAAGAGAATTTTTGCGACAAAAACTGTCAAGATTGCCACAAAAAGGGCATAAATCACGTAGGTTGTTACTGTTAAAGTTTCCATTTTTTTAAGAGATTATATGTGAAAAAAATATGAATAAGAATAATATTTTGATAATGTAAGTACCCCAATATCAACAAGATACTACTGATTTTTTTGGATAAAGCCTCTACGACTTCAATCCAGTTTTTGAGTTCTCCCCAGGAGGTAAAGGCGTAAAAGATGTAACCGATATTGACTAAATAATAACCCATCAAAAGAAGATTATTGAGTCGTTCCGCAAACGATTTATCTCCAAAAAGCGAAGCAATCCAAACGCCTCCGTCTCGGTGGAGTTTATTCCCTACGATTACCGTTACAAAAACACTAATCAATAAGTAAGTGATATAGGTTACTAAGTAAACCATATATTTCGTATTTACGAATATTTTAGGAAATTTAATTTAAAAATAAAAGGTTTAAAAACCCTTTATAATCCATTTGAAGAAACTAAACTTATCTGCCTTTTCAACCATTTTACCTATACCCGTAAGTTTTTCAGATAAATCAATCGTATCACTCAACATCTTCTTAAAATTCTTTTCTTCGTAGTTATTCGCCTCAAAATCAGCGAGTTGCTTCAATTCTTTCACAACGGGTTCTACTTCCTTTCTACGCCTTTCGGTCATGATTTTCACTGCCACATCCCACATATCCTTTTCACCCACAAAATACTCCTTTCTATCACCTGGGACGTGTTTTTTATAAATTAATTCCCAATCCATCAAGGCTCTAATGTTCAAATTGGCATTGCTACGAGAGATTTGGAGTTGTTCCATGATTTCATCGGTAGTCAAAGGATTTTCAACCGAAAGCAACAAAGCATGAATCTGAGCCATTGCTTTATTGATTCCCCAATTTGTTCCGAGCCTTCCCCAAAGTTGAATAAACTCGTCTTGTGTTTCTTTGTAGTTCATGGTGTAAAGGTATTTTAAATCTTTTGTATTTCCTAATTTTTTAGGAAATTAAATTTTCTTACTTTAAAGGAATCCCCCGCTGAGTCAAAAACGTTACCGCATTTTGGTCTCCTTTCGCTACGGCATTTTGCATGGCTTTTATCCCGTTTGGAAAATCTCCGTGTTGTCCGTATTCCAAACCAATATTATAATCAAAACTTCCATCTTTTTTATCGGCTATAATTCCTTTTCGCCACGCTTTCACCGCATTTTGCCAGTCACCTTTTGCTTTGTAAGCTACGCCCAAATTTTTGAAAGCTACCGTAGCTTTTGGATCAATTTTGATGGCTTTTTCTAATTCTTTTATTTCTCCATCGTGGTCGCCTTTGTGGTTCAAAATCGTACTGATATTGATGTGAGGGTCGGCAAATTTTGCATCCAAACTCATGGCAGTTTCATAGCGTTTCATGGCTTCGTTTTCGTTGCCTTGTTTTGCCAAACACAAGCCCATGATATTATGGGCAAATTGGTTTTTATTCTCCGATTTTTCTAAGGCAATCTTAGTTTCGTCAATGGCGACATTATATTTTCCTGTGTAATAATATGCTGCTCCGAGCATCCAGTGGAGGTTTTGCATTTCTTTGGGTTTGATTTTGAGAGCTGCCTCGAAGTTATCCACCGTCAAATCATACTTCTTTTCATCAAAATAAATCTGTCCCAAAGCTGTATGAACATCCGCCGTTTTGAAGGTCGTTTTGTGGGTTTCTTCAAAATAAAACTTCGCTTTTTCGTTGTCTTTTTTACCAAACCAGTACCAACCCATATTACTCGTAACCATCGGGTCGGTGGGGTGTTTTTCGTAGATTGGCGTAAACAAAGTCAGCGTGTCTTTCCATTTGGTTGATTGATTGAAAGATAGGAACGTCAAGCCCAATAAAAGCACCGCCCCGATGCCAGGCATGAGTTTATGGGTAGCCGCTTTTTGATAAAGTTTATTGGCTAAAACTGCCAAAATCACCAAAGGTCCAATCGAAGAGACATAGAAATAACGGTCAGCCATCAAGGCACTACCCACGGGCAGGACTTGCGAAACTGGGAAAATTACAATGAGGAAATAAAGTCCCCCCCACCAAATTAATTTGTTTTTACGCCCTGCCCAAAGTAAGGTAATAGCCAATACTAAAACTCCCGCAAAGGCAGAATAATAAATGGAAGGAATTGTTCCCGTTGGTTTTTGTGGATAAGGATAAAAAGCAATCAAATTAGTAGGCAAAACCATTTTTATCCAATAATACAAAACGCCATAATTAATCATAAAAAAGCGTTCTGAGAAGGAATAGGCATCAGAAATCACCTTGGTGGCATTCGCTCCTGCATCACTTTGAGCCTTGATGGAGATAATACCAGTTATCAAAGAAACGATAAAAAACGGAGCTTTTTCAATCCCAATTTTGACGATTTGTTTACGATTTAACAAGAAATAATCCGTAATCAAAAACACTACTGGCAAAATCACCGCCATACCTTTTGACAAACACGAAAGGATAAATAAGCCCAAAGCGTACCACAGATGTTTACTCTTCCAATTTGTAACGTCCCCGTGGTCGGTGTCCCCACCGACCACTCCATCGGTATATTTCAAATATTGCCAAAAAGACAAGAGTAAAAACAGCGTATAAAGCACGTCCTTGCGTTCAGCCGCCCACACCACCGACTCTACGTGTAGCGGGTGAATGGCAAAAAGCACCGATGTAACCGCCCCAATCAAGAAATTTTTGCTTAGTTTATTGATAACCTTAAATACCAAGATACTATTGATGATATGAATGACAGTATTATTAAAATGATAAACCCAAGCGGTATCCTTCACGAGCGAGTATTCGATATAATACGTAACCATCGTGAGCGGATGCCAGTTACCGAGGTAATAATCTGAAACGAGCGTCTTGAAATTTCTGAAGGAAACTTGTCGTAAATCTTCGTTATTGACGATATAAAACATATCATCCCAGACATAACCATTCTGAAAACCAGGCAAAAATGCAATCAAAGCACAGACCGTAATGATACCCACAACAATCCAAAAATTGCGTTCTGAGTAAGGAATTGGGGGTATTAAAACTTCGGGTTGTTTGATAGTTTTTGTAGCCTGATTAACCGTTTGGGGCTTTTGTAAGATATTTTTGTGAGTCGGAGATACTTTATTCTTTGCCATGATTTGAGTAAGGGAATTTCGGGTTTCTTGATTATAAGCAAATAGTATGCAAAACTAAAAAGAAATATGGAAAAGAGTAAATGTAATGAAATTGTACTACCGACTCCCAAAAATAGCCGACCCCACCCGCACAAGGGTAGAACCCTCCTCTGCTGCAATCAAAAAATCACCTGACATACCCATCGAAATTTCACGTAATTGTAAATTTTCAGAAGGTAAATATTGGTTTTTCAAAGACTCAAAAAAAGCCTTCAACCCTCTAAATTCCAATCGAATTTGCTCCTGATTATCAGTAAAAGTTGCCATACCCATTACACCTACTATTTTGATATTTTTCATCATTTTAAACTCCTCTGAATCTAAAATTTCACGGGCTTCTTCTTCGGATAGTCCAAATTTGGTTTCTTCTTTGGCAATGTAGATTTGGAGCAAACAATCAATCACTCGATTGTTTTTAAGTGCCTGTTTATCAATTTCTTGTAATAATTTTAGAGAATCTACCGAATGAATCATTGCCACAAACGAAGCCATATATTTGACTTTATTAGATTGTAAATGTCCAATCAAGTGCCACTCGATGTCTTTGGGCAAAATCTCCCATTTTTCGACCATCTCTTGTACTTTATTTTCTCCAAAAATCTTACAGTTTCCATCGTAGGCAGCTTGTAAATCTGCCAATGGCTTAGTTTTTGTAACAGCAATCAAACGAGCAGATGTACCCGATAATTCAGATTTGATTTTTTCTATATTTTGTGCTATGTTCATTGTTTGGTTATTAGTTATCGGTTACTGGTTATCGGTTATTAGGGTTTGAAAATTAGAAGGCTGTTACAAAGATTTTTTTATTAAAACTTAGATAACTATTAACGAATAACTAATAACTACTTTTTTTGCGTTATCAATACTAATGACTTAATTTTGTAAAATTAAACATAGTTCTTCGATAAATTTGAAAGAATATACAGATGAACGCAAACATTCTGTCTATCCATAAATCCTTCAATTCTGATTCAGCCATTATTTTATTGACGAATTTCAGTAAATAAAAATCCGCTAAATACGTTTTCATTAGTACGACCCATAATTCATCAACACACAATGGAGTATAATCCAAACAGACAATCCGAAAATAAACTCAAAATTGCCGTAGGAGTCCTTGGGCTTTTAGCCTTGGCATTGGGCTTTTTATATTTTCGTGAACGCCAAAACAATTATAAAGTACAGGAGATTTCCAAAGTCCAAGCCAAAGAATTATTTACTGCGAACACCAAGTTAGATTCTATCGAAAACCAGTTGAATAACAAAATCGTAGAAATCAAAAAACTTGGGGGAAATGTAGAGGAATTGATGCAAGCCAAAACGCAATTACAGGCGGATAAATTAGCGTTACAGAAGATGGAAGGCTTTTCTGCCAAAAAATACGAATCCAAAATCAAAGAGTATATGACACTCTTAGGTCAGAAAGATGTTCAATTGGTTACTTTACGCAAAGAAAACGGAATCTTGGTAGCCAAAAATGATTCGTTGAGTAAAGAAACCAAAAACCTTTTGGAAGGAATTTCTTTTGCTCAAAAAGCCCTCAGCGACTCCGCAACGACTTTTACGATTAGACAAAAAGAATTGGCAGATCGCGCCAGAGAAGCCGAAAGTCTGAACAGAGATTTGAGCGATAAAGTATCACAAGCGGCTGCCTTACGTGCGGAGAGTGTGAATATTTACGCCATTTCGACTAAAGGAAAAGAGAGTGATGGAGGTGTTTATAAGTCAAAAAGGGTTGATAAAGTACGTATTACGTTTTATTTGCAAGAAAATACCGTTACAACTCGTGAGGCTAAAATAATCTATCTAAGAATCCTTGACCCCGCTGGTCCAGCCGTAGCCGACATGGCAACGGGTTCGGGAACATTCAGTTACAAGGGTAAAGAAACTACTTATACTGCCAAACAAAAGATTATTTTTGATAATTCTCATCAGTCAGTCGAGTTTGTGTATAGCCGTGGACAGGCGTACAAAGAAGGCAAGCATATCATCGAATTATATGCTGAGGGGTATCGAATTGGATTGGGGGTTTTTGATGTGAAATAGGGTTATCAATGAACAATTATCAATGAACAATTAACAGTTGATGACGTGAAATAAAAATGCCGATTTGGAACGAATAATTCCGAATCGGCATTTTTGATAACTGATAACTGATAACTGATAACTGATAACTGATAACTGATAACTGATAACTGATAACTGATAATTGATAACTGTTAATTGTTAATTGAAATAACGCTTCCCAATTCCTCATCATTTCGTACTAACAAATACCTATCAATTTCTTGTTGTAAATCCTCCACGTGCGAGATTACGCCTACGATTCTGTTCTCTTTTCGTAAGGATTTCAAGGTCTCAAAAACTACTTGGAGAGACTCTCTATCCAACGAACCAAAGCCTTCGTCCAAAAAGAAAAAATTGTGTTTAGACTCTGTGAGGGTATGAATATTATCCGCCAGTGCCAGTGCCAAGGACAAAGCTGCTTGAAATTTCTGCCCGCCCGAAAGCGTTTTTAAAAGCCTTGATTTACCACCATTTAGCATATCCCGAACCCAAAAACTATTGTCATCACCCAACTCTAAATGCAGTTGCTGACGAGTCATTTTGTGGAAACGGACATTGGCATTATTGCAAAGATTTTGTAAATGCACACTCGACACAAAATCCACAAAGCCATTTCCACGGAAAAGCGTTGCTAAATCTCCCAAATGTCTTTCTCTGATTTCAAGATTTTCTTGCTCCTTTAAAAGACCCGTTTTCTTGGCTAAATCCTCCTGTGATTTCTTCAAAAGACTACCGATTCTGCCTTCTTCTGAGCGTTGAAAGTTTAGTTTTTCTTCCAAAACTTTGATTTTTGCCGTTATTTCTTTGTGCTGTTCTGGGTCGTAAACATGATTGCCAAAATCTTTCCGAAGTACCTCTAACTGCTCTTCTGTATTTTTTAAATTACTCTTAAAATCCTCAATCAATTTCCGTTCAGTATCAATATCTAAACCTTGTTTTAAAGTCTCTAATACCCAATTTTCTGATTCAAAATTATTCGCAACTAATTGACCATCAATATTTTGCTGAAATTGAAGCAACTCTTTTTTCGCTTCTTCCAAAACATCAGATAGTGTCTGCTGACTCCCCAAAATGGTATTCTTTTCTTGTTCAAAATCAAAAACTTTTTTCTGAGTAATTTCAAAGTCTGTCTTGATGGTTTCGTACTGAGTTTTAAGATTTTTTATTAGTGAAAAAACTTGCTCTTTTGATTGATTTTCATAATCCGAGAATTGTATTTTACTCAGTTGCTTTGTGAGGGTTTCTATCGTAATTTTCAATCCCAAAATTTCATTCTGCAGATTCATCAAAGGCGTATCAATCTCTTTGATTTTGGCTTGACCATCTTGCTCTAATTTTAGTCCTAAATTTTTTATAATCGTTTCATTATCAACTATTTGCTTTTGCAAAAGGGCAACCGAATTAAAAATTTTCTCAAAGCCTTCTTTATCCGTTTTATTAAATTTTAACCAAATAAAACCTTGCTCGTGAACTTCAATTTTTTGCTTGATTTCCTCCCAACGATTTTTGATAGAAATTTTGTTCTTTTCTAAGTTTATAATCTCCGCAAAAATCTTTTCCACTGGCATTTGGGCTGTACGTATGCGAGTTGGGATTTTCTGTAACTCAGCAATTTTAGTTTTAATATTTTGAATCTCTGCCGTAAAATCATGCCCCCCTTTCGACAAAGCTGGATGATGAACCGCCCCACAAAGAGGACATTCTTCGCCATCTTTCAAGTCAGTTGCATACTGTTGTAAAGCTAACTGCGTGTTCAGATTTTGTAGTTTTTCAGTCAGAATATTTTGCTCTTTTTCAGCAGTTTTTTGTAATGCTAAAAAGGCGTTTTCCAATATTTCTGTCGTACAATCCAAGGAGATTTCTAAGGAAAAAATTTGATTAATTTCCTTAATTTTTTCGACTAAGATTTCCTTCTGTCGTTCAATTTCTTTCTTTAAACTTTCAGCTTCTTCTTTGGTATTCTTCTTGACATTTTGTAAAGAATCGGCCTCATTAAACCACGTTTTTACAGAACTAAACTCTTGAATATCAGGCAATTCTGATTTTAATTTATCGTTTTGGTTTTCAATCTCTTGTTTTTGGTTTTTCAATAAAGTTAGTTCTCCGTCCTTCGCTTTTTGTTTTTCTAAACCACGTTCAACCGAACCCGTTTTTTTAGATAATTGGGATTGATTTTCCAGTATTTCAATGACTATTTCCGAGTCTTTTACTTCGGTCAATAAAGTCTCTTTTTGTTCGTATTTTGGGCGTAGGATTTCGAGTTTATTTTTATCTTCAACCACTAATAATTCTATACTTTCTAACCGTTTTTTGTTTTTCTCAAAAGCCTCCTGATTGCGTTCAAGCGTTACTTGATTTGATTTTTTTAAATCCAATAATGACTTAAATTGTCTCGCACAGATTTCGTAGGTTTTTAGGTTATTTTCTTTCATAACGAAAGAGCCTTTTTTGCTGTATAAATCCGTCAATTGCGTAGTCAGATGCTGGATTTTTTCATTGGCATTTCGGAGGTCAGTGAGCGTTTTATCAAAAACTATTTGCTCCACTAAATCTTCTGATAAAACCTTGATTTCTTGGCGGGCTACTTTCAATTCAAACTCATGATGCACCACCATATCAAGCGTAGCATCGCCCAGAGATACCAATTGTCCTTTGAGGTTTTCCAAAAGTAACCTATTTTTGCTATTCAAACTCCCCACCTTTCGACTCAAATCGTACTTATCTAAGTTGAAAAGTTCCTTCATCATCTTGGTACGATCATTGTCCCGAAGCTCAATAAATTCCTGAAAACGCCCTTGCGGAATAATAATGGTTCTACGGAAGTTTTCATAACTCAAACCAATTACTTTCTCCGCCACATCATCCGCCGTAATCGGACTCCATTCGTCGTTCATTTTTAGGTACGCTTTTCGTTCAAAAGTCTTCACGTCCATAAAATTCTTGGAGTTCCGTTTTCCACGCACCGAGAAACGATAATGTTTCGCATCCTTACCCGCCAAACATTCAAAATCAATGCTCAAATCATCTGAACGCAGATTCATCATGTTGTAGGTTCGGTCATCGCCCTTATTATTGAGGCGTTCCGTATCACCATATAAAGCAAACGTAATTGCCTCCAAAATAGAAGATTTCCCACTCCCGACTGACCCAAAAATTCCGAACAAAGCCGCCTCGGTCAATTGGTCAAAATGGATTTCTTGTTCGGTTTTGTATGAGTATAAACCTTTGATTTTCAGGTATTTGGGTATCATTTTTACAACGGGTTAAAATCGTAGCGACGAACCGTCCGTGTTAGGACATCGTCCATCCATACGGGATTTTGTTTGTGAATTTTTTCAAGTCCCATCGGGACGGGCTATATCCTAACGCTGGGTTTTAACCCAGCGGGTATTAAACTAATTTTTCAAAAATATACTGTTCATCATAAGGTACTCCAAATTTTTCTAAAAAATCCAGGTACTCATCTCGAAATGAACGTTTTTTATGATGTTCTTCTTGATTTTCGATGTATTTATAGACGCTGTCCACATGGGAACGACTGTATGAAAACACCCCATAGCCTTCTTGCCATTCAAATCTTTCAGAGGTTAGTTTTTGTTCATTTATCCACTTGGATGATTTTGCTTTGACGCTTTGCATCAAATCAGAGATAGAAACTTTTGGTTTTAGTCCAATCAAGCAATGAACATGGTCTTCTACGCCATTGACAATCATAGTTTGGCAATGATTTTCTTTGATAAGATTACCAATCACGGCAAAAAGCTCAGATTTCCAACTTTTGTCAATAACCGCAGCACGATATTTAACTGCAAAAACGGTTTGGATATATACTTGGTGGTATGTATTTGCCATTTTTTAGTGGTTTTTAGTGAATTATTTGTTATTTTCTCGACGGGTTAAAATCGCAGCGGCGAACCGTCCGTCGTTAGGACATCATCCATCCCTACGGGATTTTTGTTTGTGAATTTTCTTTCAAGTCCCATCGGGACGGGCTATATCCTAACGCTGGGTTTTAACCCAGCGGGATTTAGATATGAATGAGTACTTTTAATGTATTTTGTACATACTTCTTCAATTCTATCTCATTAATTATTTCATTATCAGCATTTGAAAGAGATTCATGATGATATTTCTTTGAATACTCATTTAAGTCATCCAATTGTTCATATATTTCTTTTAACCTGAAAATAGTATCTCCTTCGGTAGCATTTTCAATAAGCTTTAAAAAATCACCAAGCCATTTTCCATTCACAAATCTATTAGGATATTTCAACCGTAAAAATCCTTCAATTAACGGTCTAATACATTTTATAGCGTTTCTTTTTTGCAAATCATCTCCACCATTTTCTATATAATCTTCCAAGGTAATTCTATTTTTGGCAAACCCTGACATATTTTCTTTTTCAATTAGGACTTACGCAAAATTATAGTTTTTAAACAAAATCTTTTAAATTGGCAGGGATTTACCTTAAAACAGATGAACTACCAATCATTTCGGAACCTTTACTGTCAGTATTTGATGGAGAGTTTTCAAAACTATACTTGTACCAATTTATCCGATTGTGTTGGGCTTAGTCACGATAAAATAACTCGTTACTTAGGCAATTACCCTCCTGACGAAAAAAATCTTTATGAAAAACTCTACCCAATTCCGTGTTCTTTACCCCAAGATGGGTATTTAATATTTGACGATACTGTATTGGATAAACGGTACAGTAATCAAATAGCAATGGTTCGCAAACAATATAGCGGTAATGTTGGCGGCATAGTTCAAGGAATAGGTGTGGTTGTTATGCTTTATTATGTACCCCACGAGGACAAATTTTATTTATTAGGTTATCGTATTTTTGATCCAGCCTTAGATGGTAAAAGTAAAGTGGATCATGTAATGGACTTATTAACCGATGCTGAAACCCATTGTGTTCCTTATCAGGGTGTTTTAATGGACACTTGGTATGCTATTGCTCGCTTATTTCAAAAGATTCATCATTTAGGTAAGTATTTTTATTGTCCAATCAAGACGAATCGTTTAGTGAAAGAATCCACCGATAAGACTTACTCTTCCGTAAGCGAATTGAAGTGGAATGAACAACAACTAAAATACGGTAAGTCAATCAAAGTCAAAGACTTAGGTTTGGATGTTAAACTTTTCAAGGTTGTTGTCTCTACCGACAGAACCGACTACGTACTTACTAATGATTTGAGACCTCATACCGTTGAATTTATTGCTAAAATGCAAAAAATGCGTTGGAATATTGAATCTTTTAATAGAGAGGTAAAACAGCTAACTGGTATCGATAAGTGCCAATGCAGAAAAGCAAATGCTCAAAGAAATCACATATTTTGCACGATGCTGGTATGGAATAAACTCAAACAGATAGCTTACCAAACATGGGAAACCATTTACCAAGTAAAATTTGAACCCCTTAAAAACTTTGTCATTGAAAGAATGAAAATGAAAACCCCAAATTTTGCGTAAGTCCTATAGTAATTACATGGGTGAGAAACCATCCCGAATTGACCCACAGGATTAACTTCTAAAAATATATATTCACCATTTTGAGACCTAATTATATCAATAGAGCCAGTATTTAACTTCATTTCATGCATCAATTTTATTAATTTTTCTTCAATGGCATAAGGTAAGTTATATGGAACAGTCCTATTTGGTCTTGTAGTATCATATTGCCTAAAATCAACATTTGTTTGAGAATTAGTTTGAGAAAAAATAGCCATTGAGTAAATTTTTCCATTCAAATAAAAACATCTTATTTCATACAATTTATCAATTTTTTGTTGAGCTAAGATAGGGAAAAAATAGTCAGGAAGACTTTTAAAATCTTTTTTTTTAATCTCATTTGTGTACAAGAATACCATGTTATCTTGTATAAATAAAGAACTAAAATCGCTAATTGGTTTTGTTATGATTTTCTTATTTTTAATAAAAAATTTCAACAAATTACTTTTGGATTTTGTTAAAATGGTTTTGGGAATTGATAATCCAACTTTATCGGCTATTTTAAGTGTATTAATTTTATTGGGAGTTGATGTTTTTGGATTACTCAACCATATTTTATCAAAAAATGTATGAAAGACTATATCTGTCATAGCTCTAAACTCTTTCGTAATATTAGCGTTTATAGAAATACTTGCGTCAATTTCATTGTCAATCTTTGTATAAGGAAAATGTTTTGAAGTATTCCATCTTCGATACCAAACTACATTAATGTCTTCCTCGTAAATTCTACTATCTACACAATCAATTAAAATTGAATTATCAAATGACAGTAAATCATTTTGAGAAAATCTATTATTAAAAACAGAATCTCCGTTCATGCGTATAAAAGATTTATTTTGAAATCTTATCCAATCCAAAACACTTTGAGTTGCACCATCTAATTCTTGCGAGAAAATTAAAATCATTTTTTTCTATTTTATAAAAAGGTTTAACATTAAGTGTTGTGATATTTTTAAAATATCACAACACTTAATAAACATTATTCGCAATTGTCCGTATCAGCTGTAACATCACAATCACGAGTAACGCAATCTGTCTGGTAAACTTTGTACGTTCTGTCATCAGAAGCCATACCACCTTTGATTTTGCTCATTTCATTTAAGTCCAACGAATTAAACTCAAAAGATGTCAATTTTTCAAATGTATTTTTCATTTCAATAGTCAATCAAAGTGATAAGACAACCACACCATGTAGTCGAGGCTTTGATTAAAACAAAATTCAAAATAAAATTTTCACCCACCAATCTAAAAACAGATATT
>JAYUOX010000205.1:0-4406 GCA_043760595.1 Cytophagales bacterium | reverse complement strand
TTCACAGAGCCGCCTGGATTGTGCCCTTCTAACTTTCCGTAAATCTTAACCTTTGGATTCGGATTAATTCGGTTTAATTCAACGATGGGCGTGTTGCCAACTAAATCTAATATTGTCATTGTATAGAGATAATTTACTGTAAAATCTTAACCTGTTCTTGGTGATAAATTTTTGTATTTTCAGGTACACTCCGAGTTAGCCAAACGTTGCCACCAATCACGGAATTTGCTCCCACGACTGTTTCTCCACCTAAAATGGTTGCTCCCGAATATATCACCACATTGTCCTCAATCGTTGGATGGCGTTTCATGGAAGCCATTGATTTACTGACCGATAATGCCCCTAACGTTACGCCTTGATAGATTTTTACGTTTTTACCGATGTACGTTGTTTCTCCAATTACTACGCCCGTTCCATGATCAATCATAAAATACTCATCAATTTCTGCCCCTGGGTGAATGTCTATTCCCGTTTTTGAATGAGCGTATTCCGTTAGCACTCTCGGCACAATCGGCACATCTAATTTCAATAAGGCATGAGCCAAACGGTATAACGTAATGGCATAAAAACCTGGGTACGCCCGAATGACTTCGTATTCACTTTGAGCCGCTGGGTCGCCCGCCATAATTGCCTGAATATCAGTCAAAAGAACATTATAAATATTTGGAATCTCTTGAACATAATCCTTCGCAATTCCTTTGGCATCACGCTCTAAATGTTGTTGCATCGAACGCAAAATGCGAGTTAGACGTAATTCTATTTGATCAAAAGCTTCCTGAATTTCGTCCATACAGCCAAAATGCCTTTGGGTTTGTTCTGGAAAAAGCGTGAACACAATATCCGTAAACAATTCCTTGACTACCGATGTAGGCGGAAAAGTATTGGGTTTTGAGTGCTTTTGGCAAAGGTTTTCTAAGAATGGTTTTGGTAAGGTCATAATGGTCGGATTGTTGATTAGAGACAACATTTCAAATTTAACGATAAATTTTGTGGAATAATTCGTTGGGGTTGGAAAAAGGACTTTAGAAGATTCGTTTTATTTTCTTTATGATACAACCATTTCGTTCATAACTACGTCTGATAAGATGAAAGAAGATTTTAGCTATTCTTGATTTACCGCTTAATAAATGGGCTTGATAAATTGAAAGCATTTTGTTTCTTTTGTAATACATTATCAAATCTTTAAATAACAATTCGACCATGATAAAACGTCTATTATTCTGCTTAATTGCTATATCTTCGTGCCAATTAGTAATCGCCCAAACTATTTCTTCTAATTCTCCTTTGTGTACCGACAGTTCCCCAGCCTTAGAACTTAAGGCTTCGGGCGGAAGTACGTATCTATGGAGCGGTCCAAACGGTTTTACCTCTAACCAACAAAATCCAATAATTAGTAGAGTAACTACCTCTAATGCGGGTATTTATACTTGTGTGGTGGATGGTAAGACGAGTTTGACTACTGGGGTGAAGGTGGGAAAGGTTACAAACATAATGTATGCTTATGTTTATACCTCTGGGGCAAGACTTATCATCGGTAGCTCAACCAACGGTTATTATGAGAGTGAATTATTCACTTATTCATGGAAAGGTCCAAATGGTTTTAGCAGTCCGAATAAATTTAACTACATTGATGGTTACAGCAAAGCTAATCAAGGTTCTTATTTTGTGGTAGCAAAGGATGAGTTTGGCTGTACTCAAAATTCATCAACAAATATATTTTTCTCTAATCCTGATTGCCCGTATTCTCCTATTATTATTGCTCGTTCAAAATCGGGGGGAGGTTCAAGTTGGAGTGGGTCGGGTGAGACTTATACAGTAAATGCGTGTGAAGGAACGAGCGTAAGGTATAGTGTGGACACTACTTATTGGGGGAAAAATGTAACGCTACAGTGGTTTAAGGATGATAAAATTATTCCCAATGCCACTGCCCTGGAATATTCATCCAAGGAATCGGGGACTTACTCCGTTCAGATTTATAAAGGAACGTGTACTTACACAACGAACAAAATTAAACCGATATTTAACAATGGGAACGTTGTGATAAACTTTGATAATGTAGATGGGAAGCCTCGTGGAGAAAAATATATTTGTAAGAAAGGAGGCTCTACAAATCTTTATTATTACAACGAAAATACTTTTCTGACCGATGAACCATCAGTGGCTCAATGGTATAAAGACGGCGTTGCAATTCCAAAAAGCACTTTTTCAAATTTAACAGCCACTGAGGCAGGAAATTATCAAGTGAAGGTAAAGTCTGGGCAATGCGAAGCAATTTCGACTATAATAGAAGTTAAGGCGGTTGAAAAACTCAAACCAATTTTTAACTTTTATGCAAATGGAGAACTTCCCGAAAAACAAAAAACCTTAAAATTATGCACCGAGTTCGGCAGTACTGCTCAAATCAGGGTGGCAGGTGATGGAGACAAAAAGATTTTTAGAAATGGGATTCTATGGCAGCAAAATTCTTTTACTAACAATTATTACTCGCTCCCAGCCCAATCAGCAACGTATATCTTGGAGACAAAACAGGGAGAATGTAGCTCATCAGATACTTTGAAAATAGAATACGGCAATAGCACGGACTTGCTCACAGTAAGGTATGACTATTTGACGTGTAATAATCCAACTAATTTTTATTATAACTTAACTGGACCAGCCACTAATTATAATTTTATTAGTTGGTATAAAAATGATGCACTGTTCTCATCCAAAAACTCGCTATTCCCTAATTCAAGTGCCATTTATCAAGGAAAATACGAAAATCCTTCGACGGGCTGTAGAGGCGAAACAGAGAAGATAAATGTGGTTGTACCTTCTTCGTCTTCACGCCAATTTTTTAAGGTGACTTCTCCTTCAACGAAAAAAATTACGCTTTGTAAAAACACAAAAGAATCTCGTCAAATTCAAGTAAATCCATGGTATACCGAAGGCGTTTGGAAGAAAGATGGTAAAATCTATGATACGAGCAAGAATACATCCCGAACCAATGTCTCGCAAGCTGGAAAATATTGGTATGAATACAACAATGGTCAGTGCGTAAACTATTCTGATACCGTGGAAGTCGCAGAAGAAGAATTACCAAAAATTACTTTGACGCAAACTTGTATAAAAGATAATACCATCAAATTGAATGTAAGTGCTTTGTCGGGTGTGAAATACAACTGGTTTCAAAACGGAACGGCTTTGTCAGCAAAAGACACCGCTTTGACGGTTTCGCAAGGGGGCAAATATGTTGTGGAAGCCTTTAAAAATAGCTGTATCGTCAGTTCCAATGAAATTAATGTTGGCGTTTTTCTACCCGAAATCGTGAATATTTGTAATGGAGATTCGTTGAAATTAAAATCAAACAGTGAAGTTTTATCTTTTTACTCATGGACGGGACCAAATAACTTCAAGAGTAATCTGCAAAATCCAATCGTTGCAAAAACTAATAAAAGCGTTCAAGGATTTTATAAAATTACGGCAACCGACAAAGCAGGCTGCACTTTTAATGCTCAAACTCGGGTTGTCGTAAACGATTATCCTGCTTTTACTCTTCCCAAAACCATAACTGCTTGTGCAGGTACTTACTTTATTTTTAATCAATTAGTTTCAAATCAACTAACTGATTCTACGGAAACGGTCAGTGGTTATAATATTACTGCTCCCAATAAAAATAACTATTATGGCAATTTTTCTTTCAATAATATTACCAATAACGATGCAGGAATTTACAACATAACCGTTGTGGGAAGCCAGGGAGGATGTTCGGTGAAAACTACCACAGAAATTATTGTGGATGCCACCGCTGACTGTAAAAGTGTATCGTTAATCAGTCAAAATTCAAAAGGAATATGCCCAGACCAAGAGAGCGAAATAGAATTTAAAACGATTGGAACTTTCAAAGCAGGAACAAATTTTAATGCTTTTTATCAAGAATCATACCTCACTACTGATGGTTTCAAAACCAGAAAAGTGATTTTGGGTTCTGGAAAACAAAGCCCAATCAAAATTAGAGGGCTAAAAAGTGGAAGTGGCTACTCAGTCAGGGTGGAATCAGAAGATGGACTTCAAACACCTTTTACTCAGTATTTCTATGCTTTTTCAACTAATAATAACGCCGTGGTTGATGCCGTCGAAGGCAACAGAAATTCCGAATGTAGCGTGCTTCCATTACGATTGAGTAATATAGGGGCATTAACAAAGATACAGTGGTTTTTTAATGGCGATACTTTGAAAAAAGAAACAAATACTTTTGTAACTGCCTCAAAAACAGGAAATTACATGATTAAATATATTGATAATAACAATTGTTCTGTATCTTTTAGTAAAGACGTTACTATTGGAAAATTAGATAAACCTTCATTATATGGAAATAAGTTAAACGAATTAAATTGCTTTACCGAATCAAGTTATTTATCTACTAA
>JAYUOX010000204.1:0-1572 GCA_043760595.1 Cytophagales bacterium | reverse complement strand
GCCTGAATACGGTCGAAATACATCTGCACCCAAGGCGGAATTCCTGAGATTAACGACATCGGTTTATCAATCGTCTCATCTATAATTTTTTCAAGTTTTGTTTCCCAATCTTCAATGCAATTGGTCTCATAACTTGGCATTTGATTGCTTCGTAAATAACTTGGCACGTGATGATTTACGATTCCTGAAAGTCGCCCCGTGAAGATGCCATTTTTTTCGTACATCTCTGGCGAACCCGACAAAAAGATGAGGTTTTTATCCAAGAATTTAGCATTACCTGTTTCATGAATATAACTCAAAAGGGCATCTCTTGCTCCGTTGATATGAAAACCGATGGATTCTTTTGAGATAGGAATATATTTTACGCCCGAAGTTGTACCCGAAGTTTTAGCGAAATACAAAGGTTTTCCTTTCCATAAAATATCAGGTTCGCCAGCTACTACTTTTTCGATGTACGGTTTGAGATTTTCGTAATCTTGAACTTGAACAGACTGTTTAAAATCTTGATAATCAGCTATTTGATTAAGTTTATTATCTTTCCCGAAAAGCGTTTGAGAAGCTTCTGAAACCAGAGATTTCATTAAATTAAGTTGCGTTTCAACGGCACGTTCTTCCCATTTTCGACGATTATTTACGACAAATGAGGCAAAGGGTTTAGCGAGTATTGAGCGGAAGGACATTAGTGAGTGTGGAGTTTAGAGCGGACGACGCTTCGTTTTAGGGTGAGGATTTTAATTTTTACTGAGTAGAATAGCCTCTTGAATACTCTCATAAGTCAAATGAGGATATTTTTCTAAGATTTCTTGTATAGTTGTGCCAACCGCTACCCATTCTAAAATTAGCTGAATGCTTATCCGTGTACCTCTGATACAAGGCTTTCCACCAAGAATACCTTGATTAGAAACGATATGTTGAAATTGATTCATAACTTGGATGTTTTGATAAGCAAAAGTAATAAATTTTATCGCTCAAATCGATATGTCAAACGATGATGAATTGTTACACCATACTCCAAAATTGCTTTTCGATGTTTCAGCGTAGGATAACCCGCATTTTGCTCCCAACCGTATTCTAAGAAATCTTTGGCAAGGTTTTCCATTAAATCATCTCGATAGGTTTTTGCTAAAATCGAAGCCGCTGCAATAGATAAAAACTTGCTGTCTCCCTTCACAATGCAAGTATGCGGAATAAGTGGATAAACTGGAAAACGATTGCCATCAATCAATAAATGTTCTGGACGAATTATAAGTTTATCAATTGCCAAGTGCATAGCTTTCATGCTGGCTTTTAGGATGTTTATTTCATCAATTTCTTGATTGGAAACCTCTGCAATTTCATAAGCAAGGGCATCACGTATAATGTCCACACGCAACGTTTCACGCTGTTTTTTCGTAAGTTGTTTTGAGTCGTTGAGTAATTTATGTTGATAATATTTGGGTAAAATTACTGCCGAAGCCACTACTGGACCCGACAGACAACCACGACCCGCTTCATCCAATCCCGCTTCGATTAATGTCTCATTGTAATAACTTTTTAACATTTTTTTCGTTTTTGTTAACCGATTATTTTATG
>JAYUOX010000203.1:0-13036 GCA_043760595.1 Cytophagales bacterium | reverse complement strand
GCATCAATGTGGGCAGCAATACCAATGTTTCTTGTGTACTTTAAATCACGTGCCATTGTTTTTTTTGTTATTAGTTATTTGTTATTGGTGATTAGTTTTATGAGTAAATAATATGTCTTTATAATTACTATTTACCAATCACTATTTACTTTAAAATTAGGTAACTCCGTTAGGGTAACTCCATTAGGGGTGCAAAATTACGGAATCTTGATTAAATACAAACATAAAGGGGAATATCTTTTTATAAACTTGGGTAAATGCAAAAAACGAGGAAAACATAAAACTGAAAATCCATTTATTTTATAAAATGTTTTACCTTCCAAAATCATCTTGTAATCTCACAATATCCTCCTCATCCGATGGATTTTCACAGTCAGTATGTTGCCAAATTTCAGCTACAATACCCCAACTGTTTAAACCAATAAGTCGGTGGCGTTCTCCTTTATTCATCTGAATAAAACTACCCGATTCTAAGATTTTAACTTCATCAGACTGATCGTCAGTATCACTTATTTTCACACCTACGGTTGTGCCTGCAATCACTTTCCAGATTTCTGCTCTACGAAAATGATACTGCCATGATAAACGCTTGTGTGGAGCAACCACCAATATTTTAGGAGATAATTTATTGGTAATCTGAATGTCTGACATTTCAAGATGAGGGAAATAACGAGCCGCAAAGGCTGTTGCTTGGCTTTCATCCAAAACAAAAAAACCACCCCATGGACGAGTTTCATCTTGGGCTGATATAGTAAAACCTAATGTTGATAGTTCAGAAGCAATTTGCTTAAAAATTTCCGACTTTTCTGTTGTTGAATTGATATTTAAAGTCATAAGCTGTGTAAGTAATCATTTGTTTACAAAATTAATGTAAACAATTTCAAAGAATGGAGACGTGTAGTAAATATTTTGGGACAGAGACAACCTTTTAAGATTTTGAAGCGTCTAAGAATACAAAGAGGTTTAAAATATTCGATTTCTTTAAAATTCATTCCCCAAATGGGTAGAGGTAAAGTATCACCAAAATATAGAATCCTACACTAATCAACTTAATGACCGTTTAATAACTTTAATAACTAACTGGTGCTTGATATTATTGACATCATCACTAAAAAAATGTAATTTTGTAATTGAAATATAGAAAAAGTACAAATTTCACAGTCATTTTGATTTTTACAATTAACCCTTTTGATATTTGTAATCTATTATTTTGAATTTAGTATTATTTAAAACCTATGAAGCAAACGCTTAAAAATAACCCAATAATTCTTCTGTGTGCCTTACTCCTCTCCGTAGTAACGGTTATTACGTATAGTAAGAACTTAGAGTCGACAGCAAATACAACGAAAGGGTTTTTCTCAGGAAAAATCAGTTTTGGAGAAAGTATTAATCATAAATTATACTCTGACAAAGTACAAGTAAAGAAAAGTTCTGAACGTGGTGTTACCGTTTTGACAATTGTAGTAACGGATAATAACACACCTGAATCTGTTTTTGTGAAATTATACAATGTTACAGACAAAGGAACGTTCTTTATACCAGGTGAAGGAGATTTTCAGAATGTAGGAAATTTGATAAAGAATGTTAATATGTTTCGTGAAGAAAACAACTTTTATCAAACAACGTTAGCCAATGACGAAGGTTTGAAAAATGGCGTTGGGCGTGTGAATATCATCAAATTGACGGAGGACGAAATAGAAGGAGAATTGATTATTATTGCTAACAACTCAGAAGGCAAACAAGCTCAGTTAGAGTCGGCAAGATTTAAAGCGAAATTTTAAACACAAATGATAATATCAATTATCGTTTGACAAAATTATATTTAGTGGTTAGGTGATACCAAAACGTTCGTTGCTATGCTACGAGCGTTTTTTGTTTTCAGACAATTAGATTTGAAAATACAAGATTGATTTGGTTACAATCAAAAAGATGAAAGTTCAGTAAAATCAAAAAAGCCTTCCCAAATGATTTGGAAAGGCTTTTTTGATATAATTAATTCCTGACTTATTTCTTTGCAGGTGCTGGTGTTGCTTTTTTCTTATCGGCATATTCTGAATTTAATCCATCCACAATTTGCTTGGTTCTATCGGCTGATTCGTCAGCAAATAAAATTCCTCCGCCCGCTGTGGTATATCCCAACACAAACTCAAAGTTGTTTTCTGCATTGTGTTTCTTCACGTATTCACGAATATTAGCGTACAATTCTTGCATTTTTTTGGCTTGTTCTCCCGCCAATACTTGCTGACGTTGTTGGCTGTATTGTTGTAATTCAGCTCCTTTCTTTTTCAACATCATATCCGCTCCTTGCAATTCTGCTTGAGTCATGGTTTGAGCTCTTTGTTGAATCGCTCCCAATTCGCCTTGAAGGGCTTTTTCACGTTGTCCCAAGTCCACCTGCAAACGGTAGCCTTTGTTTTCAAATTCTTTTTGAGCGTCTTTGTAAAACTGATAACCCGCCAATAACGAATCCGTATTTACATAAACTGTTTTCTTTTCTACTTCTATTTTAGTGGTTGATGCTGTTGAAGCCGTTGCCGTTGATTTATTTCCAGCTTTATCACAAGATATTGCTCCGATTGCCAACAAACCGCCGCACACGATTAGGGATAATTTTTTCATTTCTGATTTGTTAAAGTATTGATAATATGTTTGTTTCACAAAAAATGTCTGCAAAGATAATAATTTTTCAAGTAAAAACTTCATTGAAACGAGACTGTCTTTGTGTTTTACTTCACTAAATAAGATTGCATAATTATGTGCCAGACTCCCAAAATCTCTCGAATATCAGTATAAATTTTACGGTCAATGAAATACGAGTTATTCTCTAATTTCAAGAACTGCCATTCCACTCCGTCCGTAGCACATCCGTATATGAAAGGAATAATTTTTCCTTCGGCTTCATTATATAACCTTGCTCCGTACATCTGAGCGGCACATTGTCCCACGCCATACTCCATATCCTCATCCTTAGCTTCGGTCAATGAGATTATGGGTGTATCAATAAAAGGCTTTGGAGGATGTAAGGCAAAGAAAAAATCACATTCACCCGCTAAATCATCTTCTGGACGAATGTCAATACTTTCACCCGAAAAGAGAGTGATTCTATCGGCGTAAGATTTTACAATTTCTAATAAAATAGGCGAAACGATGCGTTCTGACTTGGTTTTCTCATTCATCAAAGGCATCAATTCCGACATTTGTAATGTCTCAACTAACCACGGACTGGGTTCAACGTTTGGCACATTTTCAAATAAACGAGCCATTGCCACATCAATATTGAACTTTTTACTGACCGTTTTTATATGCTCAAATTTATCATATCCCATGACTTTTGAAATTGTTGTTTGACAAAAATACAAAGAATGTAGGAGATGATTGGAAAAAGATACGGATAAGAACTTTTGGGGTCTATTCAAGAAACACCCATGCCGTTATAACATTATAACTTTTACGAAAATTTAACACAAAAAATTTGGAAGTAATATATATACATATATACATTTGACCCATTAAACGTTTTATCGCCTAAAATACCAGTTCAACAGTTACCCAATCCCCGTTTTTTATTAGCCGCTAACATTGAAACAAACGCAATGTAATTTTTAAAAAACAAACAATCATGTAAAAAAACTTCATTGAACCGATTGCGGCTAATTGTGTATTAGCCATGTCTCGTGCTGGCTCATAGCCTCCTAACGTTATCACGTCTTTTTATTTTTCTAATTATCTGAAACCAAAAAACGCCATGAAGCAAACGTTTATGAAAATTCTTATTTTCAATTTATTGAGCATCTTTACTCTTAATACTTATGCTCAGAATCTGACTTGGGACTACCCAATTAAACCTGGAACCGAGAAATGGAAATCCTATCAAAATACGCCCGATATTGTTAGAGATTTACAAATGCCTGAAAAAGTAATGAAAGCTATCAATACGGAGGAATTGTTGAAGGTGTGTTTAAATTATCCGTTTTTTGGCTCTTACACAGCATCCAATAGCCCTTTTGAAGGTTTGAACAGAACTCTTGATTCATTTAATGGCTTTGACGAGTTCTCTAATCGAAAAGATGCTGGAAATGTTCTGTTTAACTTTTACGTCAATAAACAAGTTTCAGAAATTGACAAAATAAAGGAAGGAATTGATAAAGCTGACTATTCGTTTAATTATTGTGGTTATGAATTACTCCTTTGTAATAAGAAAATAATTGCTAAATTTTCAAAAGAACAACAAACTGATATTTTGAAGTTATTTATGAAAAGGAACAAAGAGAAAGACTTACACAGAGATTCTTTTGGACTTTGGGGAAAAATGACTTCCGCATTTGTTGCCAATAAGTATGCGGTTTTGTTAGGTAAAAAAGAAACAAGCGTTGATAGCAAAACAGATAATGCCAAAAAGCTTTTTACAGAAAGAATGCTTGTAAGTGACCTCAAAGTTGTTGATAACGTTTTGGTAGAAGTTGAAATATTTGTAAACCAATTAAAATAAAACACATTATGAAAACGAAAATACTATTACTATTAATGATAATTATTTTATTAACTACTTTTTTATCTTGTAAAAAAGATGTAGCTACAACACTTGATAATAATCCAGACCCAGTATTGGTTTGTAATAAAAAAGATCCCTTGAATGAATTGAAGTGGTTATCCGATGAAATGAAATTATGGAATACTGATTTGGGAAAGGCAAAAATAGCGAATGGTGTCATTTTGTTTGAATATAAAGGTAGTCAAATAATTGAGGTTCAAGGTTCTCATTATTCTTCAACTAATCTGCATCAACACTACTGTGATGGGACAAAGTTAGATTTTACTAATTCTAATAACTTCAATGATTATTTAAAAAATAGAACGAAAATAAAAATTTTATATGGAACTGAAATCTGGTGATAGTAAAATTTATTCTCAAACGTAATTTAATAAATATGAATATGAAAAAATTAATTCAAATACCGTTATTACTGTTTTTGTTTATAACTCACAACATCATTTTTGCACAAAGTACTCCCAATGGAACAGATGTGTCCTCAGAAGTAAATAATAATGTTCCTGTACTTACCGATGATCAGATTAGAGCAATTAATCGTCGCCAAGTGTTAGAATTTCCAAATGTTGTGAAAGTTGACGAACCAACACATACCTACAATTGTCATGGTTATGCTTGGATTAAATATGATGGTGGTGGAGATTATTGGTTAAACTCACCTGGTGATGATTTATTCTGGCTTGATAACAGCTATGTGCAAACGTCAAATACTACTGGCGAGGGTTTAAGAGTTTCGTATCAAGGAGACCACTCAGCGGTTACAACATCAACCCCAGGGCAGTGTATTTCTAAATGGGGACGTTGGGGAAGGTATATTCATAATACCACCAATGTTCTAATAGATTATTTACCAAGTAGCCCATTAACCTATTATGGAAGATGTGTAAATTTACAGAATATGACTTATGATTGGGGTAATACTGTGAACACCGTCAATTTTGTTTCTTCGGGGGGCACAATGTAACTACAAATGCTCCTTCTTACGCATTTTTATCTCCTGTAAACTGGAATCCAAATAATCCGAATGCTTATTTTTCCTCAAATGGATATAATAATACAGGCGGTAATTTCTATTTAGGCTCGGGTCAATCCGTTACATTTTTTATGAATGCCAATAGTTATTGTGGTTCAGCATCTCGTAATCCCACCTTTACTGCCCAATCGGGGTATCGTATCTATTCCAGTGATAATGTGAAAGATGTTTTATATATTGGTTTTGATAATGTCGAACATAAAGAGGTGTTACCAATGTCGGTTAATATTTATGACGATAAAACGGGAAATCAAGAATTATCCGTAAATGTCTCTGAGATATTTGAGAAGAAACAATTTGATGCTGATAAGAAAATGGCAATAGATGTCAAAAAGCTAAAGCGTGGAATGAAGATAGTCAGTTTTATTTATCCCAAATTAGATACCAAAGAAAAAGGATTAGTTGAACGTAAATCAGACCGTATCATTTTGGTTGATTGATAATAAAATTGAAGTTCAAAAGCGAGTTCTTTATACGCAAAATCAATTTTTCACACAACTCAAAATAATAAATTATGAAAACCAAGATACTTTTACTGTTAATGGCAAGTATGTTAGTAACCACATTTTTATCTTGTAAAAAAGATATAGCCACGACGCTTGATAATAACCCAGACCCAGTGTTGGTTTGTAATACAAAAGACCCCTTAAATGATTTGAAGTGGTTATCTGATGAAATGAAATTACACGGGTATTATTGGGAGAATGGTGAGAAATTGAATGGTGTAATTTTGTTTGAATACAAGGGTAGTAAAGTAATCGAAGTTCAGTGCGGACTTTGTTCTTCAACTAACATTCATCAACATTATTGCGATGGAACAAAGTTAGATTTTGTAAGTACTGATGAAAACGTAAAGCAATTTAAAGATTACAGAGCTAATCGAAAGAAAATAAAAATTCTATACGGAACTGAAATATGGAGATAGTAAGTATTCTTAAAACAAAAAAGCGAGTTTCCCTTCATTGGAGAACTCGCTTTTTTTGTTTTTATTCAGATTATAAAAGCAAACTTTATCCTCTTTAATTGAAATTCCGTAATTTTGCACCTTATTTATCGAGAGGTATTAGGTTTTGGGTTTTAGGGATTAGTAAGTACACTATCACCTAACCCCTAAAACCTAACACCCAAAACAAAAAATGGAATCCAAAAAAATCCAATCAGCTCTCATTTCAGTTTATTACAAAGACGGACTCGCTCCGATTGTTGAATTGCTCCACAAAAACGGCGTAAAATTATACTCAACGGGTGGCACGCAAACCTTCATCGAAGACTTAGGAATCCCCGTTACGGCGGTGGAAGACCTGACCAGTTATCCCTCAATTTTTGGTGGAAGAGTCAAGACTTTACACCCAAAAGTATTCGGAGGAATTTTGTATCGTCGTGATAATCAAGGAGATGTGGAAACTGCTGCTCAATACGAAATCCCTTCAATTGACTTAGTTATCGTTGATTTGTATCCTTTTGAGGAAACCGTGAAGAGTGGTGCTTCGGAAGATGATATTATCGAAAAAATTGATATTGGCGGTATTTCCCTCATTCGTGGGGCGGCTAAAAATTTCAATGATGTCCTTATCGTTTCTTCACGGACACAATACGCTGAGGTGCTTTCGATTCTGGAAAATAAAAATTGTGGCACCGACCTTTCAGACCGCAAGCGTTTTGCGATGTTGGCATTTGGTACTTCTTCATATTATGATACTGCCATTCACAACTACTTTTGCCCCCCTACCCCCAGAGGGGGAGTTACAGTAAGCAATTTTTCGTTCAAAGACATCGCCGAATATTCCCCCTCTGGGGGTAAGGGGGCTTCTTTACGTTACGGAGAAAACCCTCACCAATCAGCTACATTTTACGGAGATTTAGATTCACTTTTTGATAAATTGCACGGTAAAGAATTGTCATACAATAACTTGGTGGATGTGGACGCTTGTATCACGCTTTTGGATGAATTTGAAGAAACTTCTTTCGTCATCATCAAGCACACCAACGCTTGCGGAGTAGCCTCTGCCCCAACCGTACATGAAGCCTATAAAAATGCCTTCGCTTGCGATACAATTTCAGCTTTTGGGGGCGTTTTAGCTACCAACGGAACGGTTGATAAAGCCTCAGCAGAAGAGATGAATTCTTTGTTTTTCGAGATACTAATTGCCCCAGATTTTACGGAGGAGGCTTTGGTAGTTTTAAAATCTAAAAAGAATCGTATTTTATTGAAACGCAAGGAGATACAAGTTTCAAAAATGATGTTCAAAACTCTTTTGAACGGTGTTTTAGAACAAGACAAAGACCTCTCGACTGAGAAAGTTTCAGACTTCAAAACAGTTACCGAAAAAGCACCAACTGAATCAGAATTGAAGGCATTGGAATTTGCTTTGAAAATCTGTAAACATACCAAATCAAACACCATTATTTTAGCCAAAGAAGGTCAATTATTGGCTTCGGGCGTTGGTCAAACTTCAAGGGTTGATGCTCTGAAACAAGCCATCGAAAAAGCAGGCGAATTTGGTTTTGATTTAACAGGTTCCGTCATGGCTTCGGATGCGTTTTTTCCTTTTCCAGACTGCGTAGAGATTGCTCATAAAGCTGGAATCACGGCTGTTACGCAACCAGGAGGCTCAATTAAGGATAAAGATTCGATAGCTTATTGTGATGCCAACGGGGTGGCAATGGTGATGACGGGGGTGAGGCATTTTAAGCATTAGTAGCTTTGAGCTATGAGCATTGAAATAGACAGGTAAACTTATGTCAAAAGCTCATGGCTCACATCTCAAAGCTATCTAAAACAAAAAAAAGTGCAAACACTGGCGGGTCTTTGCACTTTGCATATCAAATATGGCGGTATTTGCTATTTGAATTTAAAAATGGTTGATATTCGTAAAATATTGTAGTGGTTAAATATTCTGACAAATATCAGAATATTTCAGCAAATACACATTGACATTTATCAATAAATACAATAATTTCTAAATTTTTTACTGTTTTCTAATCCTACTGAGGGTCTCGGGCGAAATACCCAAATAGTTAGCGATGATATATTGTGGCACTCGCTGAATCAAATCTGGGCGGGATTTTGTTAAATCTTCATAGCGTTGCTGGGCTGAATGGGCGATGAGCGAATAAATCCTTTTTTGTTGTTCATTATAAGAATATTCTGCCAAAATCCTGACCATACGCTCCCACTTATACGAAAGTTCGTACATTTTCATTAAATCATTGAAAGAAAGCATCAATAATTCTGAATTTTCTAAGGCTTCTACGTATTCAACGGAGGGTTTTTGAGTCGTGAAACTCGGAACGGAGGAGATAATGATATTTTCACAACCTATAAAACGGGTACTTTCTTTGCCATCTACTAAGTAATAAACTCTAAAGCATCCTTTAAGAACAAATCCGCAATCGTGAGAGACTTCGCCTGGTGTAACTAAAAACTCCCCTTTTTTTATTTTTCTTGGTCTAAAAAATGATTCTACCTCTTCTAATTCTTCATCCGAAAAATCAACGAGGAAACGGAAAAAATCTTTGAGTTGTGTGTTCATAGGAAAAGAGGTTTATGGATGAATTGTTTAATATTGATATTTAAAGTTATTGAAAAAATTGACAAATGTCAAGATTAGAGGTAATTTTTTTCTTTTTCTATTGTTTGAAAAACTTTAATTTGTCGGAGGCGACCCCATCTAAGCGACCCTGTCGGAACACGATTTTAGGATTTATAGGATTTTAGAGATTAATCTTGTTAATCATACTAATCCTGAAATCGTGTTCTGACAGGGTCGCTTAGACGGGGTCGCCCAGACAAATTAAAGTTTTCTGAATACTATTTCTTACAGATAAGTTAAAATTATTATTCTAAAAATCAACTTATTACGAATTTATCATCTATCGTATTTCATTCATCATTTCCATAAAATCAATTTTCCATAAAAAAAACTTAACTTCGTATAGAAAAACCGCCAATCCTTACGTTTTAGAAAGACAACACCATCTGATTTGGTTTTTATGAAAAAATATACGCTTCAATTACTTCTTTTCTTGGGTTTTCTGCTGGTAAATTTTCAGTCAAAAGCTGAGGGAATTGCTGGTGGTACAATAGAATTTACGCATAAATCAGGTAATATTTACAACATAAAACTCATCATTGATATTGATAAGGGACAAAAACCCGCTTCGCCAGCCCTGTACATCGGTAATACCATGAATATCAGTGTTTTCATGAAGGGAACGACTCCCCTCACTGATACTCGTGTGAAAGATTATGCCTTGAATTATGTATCAAGCACCGATTTGGATTATACCAATAAGGAATGTGTATCGGGTTTTACGCTTTCGATAAATCGACTGATTTTTTCGGCGGATGTCAATTTAATTACCTCCACAGAGCCATACAACAGCCCCAACGGGTATTATCTCGTCTGGGAAGATGGCAGTCGCAATACTACGGTCAATGCCAACGCTACGCAAGGTATGAGTTGGTATTTAGAATTTCCTGCCTTGAACACAACTCCCAATTCTTCTCCTGTTTTTAAAGTAAGTAAAGGTATTGTAGCTTGTAAAGGCACTACTTTTAGCATTGATTTAAGTGCTGATGATGCCGATGGAAATACTCGTACCTATACGTTTATGACTCCTTACACTGCGGGTGGCAAATCAACTTATGCACAAAAACAAGGCGTAGTAAGCACAGGAGGGGGAAATATTCCTTTTCCAAGAAAATCTGGCGGAAACCCTTTTGTGGTTTGGAATGGGGGGTATTCTGCCGCAAGTCCGATGGGTGGAGGCGTATCGCTGAGTGCTGCGGGTGTACTTTCGGGAACTGCCCCAAATACGATAGGAAAATATTTGGTCGTAGTAGAATGCCGAGAATTTAGGGGTGGTACTCAAATTGGTTTGAATCGTTTAGATTTTGAAATTATTGTCGATAATTGTACGCCTCAAAAACCGATTGTCTATTTGGAAGGAGACAATCCTCCCGTTCACGTACCAAGTGCTTTTATTTGTGATGGGTCGTATCGAATCTTAGAAACAGCCAATAATACGGCATTTATCTATCAATGGCAACGAAACGGCGTTGATATTCCCGGGGCAACGAAATATCAGTTGAAAGTAACTTATGCAGAAGCTACAGCTACCCCTACGGCAGACTATACTGTGAGAGTAACTCGCCCAGCGGGTTCTTCGGCTTGTGGGGGAGGAACTGAAACTTCGTTAATCACTTCTTTATTTGCCCAAAGTGGTGTAAGTTTAAACCTAACTGCTTCACAAACAGTCTTTTGCGGTAATGGAAGTTCCACTTTGACCTTTACCCAAAATGGTTCAATTAATGATTTTAATAGAAAATGGTACAAGGATAACATCTTGATTACAGGTCTCGTTAATAATACCCATACCGTTACGGAAAAAGGCACATACAAAGTTATATTGACGCAATGGAATTCGCCAAAATGTATTTTTGAAGATTCTATAAAAATTACCATAACGCCCATTCCAAAACCCACCATCAAAAATGCGACACCTTCGGGTAAGACTTCTGTTTGTTTTGGCGATGTGATTACGCTACAAATTGACCCCGTAGAAAAAGATGTAAAATATACTTGGATAAAAAATAGTGCCAATGATGCCAATACAACTTCCATAACCGTGAGTGCCTTGGGAACGTATCAGTATGGAATTTATGCAGAAAGTACCGTTAATGCAGGTTGTTTTGATTTTGCTCCAACGCCCATTACAGTGAACATCAATCCCTATCCAGTAGTTACCTTTGCTACGATTCCTCCTTTCTGTAGTAATAATGCTGTGAAAATAGATTTGCGTAATTACGTAACCCCAACCTACACCCCAACCGAAGGAAAATTCACGGGAACGGGCATTGTGAATAATTATGAATTTGACCCTAAAAGTTTAGGGTTTGGCTCTTTTCCGATAAAATATACTTACAAAACACCAGAAGGCTGTGAGAAAGACAACACTTCAACCATTTTGATTGACCAAACGCCCGTGGTACGATTAGGAGAAGATTTGACGATTTTTAGAGGTGAAAAAGTACAGATAAAAAGTGTCGGAAGTTCAGGGTCAAAATACCGATATGAGTGGACTCCACCCGCCGAATTAGATTCGCCCACGAGTCCGCAACCCATCGCCAAACCAGATGCTACCACTGAATACGAAGTGAAGGTAACGGCTATTTTGAGTGGTTGTTTTAACAAAGATAAAATCAAAATATTTGTGCGTGCTACCTTAGAAATTCCTTTGGCATTTACGCCCAATAGTGATAATGTGAACGATGAATGGGTAATCATGGACAACAACAGACAAGCCAATGATTATCCAGATATTGAAGTAAAAATATTCAATCGTTGGGGTAGTGAAATTTTCTCTTCGGTAGGCTCTGGGCAGTACAATACTCGTAGATTTGATGGTATTCAGAATGGCGAAAGACTCCCCGCAGGAACGTACTTTTACGTTATAAAACCAAGCCCAGATGTTCCTCCGCTTACGGGGTATGTTACGATAATTAGGTAAGTTCAATTATCAATAAACAATTATCAATGAACAATGAAACCTGTTTCGCTGTCTGTAATTGATAATTGGTAATTGATAATTGATAATTGAAAAGTCATGCAAAGTCTCTTAGACCAACAATTCAATGAAGGTGGCGTAGTAATCACCAAAGTAGATGACCTCATCAATTGGGCGAGGCTGAGTTCGCTGTGGCCCATGGGTTTTGGCTTGGCTTGTTGTGCTATCGAAATGATGCAAACAATGGCTTCTGGCTATGATTTAGACCGTTTTGGGGTTTTCCCAAGACCTTCGCCTCGACAGTCGGACGTGATGATTGTGGCTGGAACAGTAACCTTTAAAATGGCAGACCGCATCCGCAGATTATACGAACAAATGCCCGAACCTCGCTACGTAATTTCGATGGGAAGTTGCTCAAACTGTGGCGGACCTTACTGGGAACATGGCTATCATGTCGTGAAAGGCGTGGACAGAATTATCCCCGTTGATGTCTATGTGCCAGGTTGTCCACCTCGCCCAGAAGCCTTGAGGGGCGGTTTTTTGAAACTACAAGAGAAAATTAGGAATGAAAGTTTAGTAGCTCCGAAGGCACTTTTGGAAATGGAAGAGGAAGAAGCGAGGAATCAGAAGCCTGTGTTTGCGGTTGGTTAGTTATTAGCTACTGGTTATTAGTTATTGGTAGCTCACCAAGCAATTTGTAGCCGTTTTTCTAATAACTAATAACCGATAACTAATAACTAACCAATGCTCGAAAAATTCAAACAAATTCTAACAAACTCCCTCGGCGAAGACCTAATTCTCCAAGCTGACCACCAATGCCTGACTGTACCCACAGCACGCATTGCGGAGGTTTGTATGCTCTTACATACGCACGAAGACTGTTATTTTGATATGCTCTCGTGTTTGACGGGCTTGGATAATGGCGTAGAAAAAGCCACGATGGA
>JAYUOX010000202.1:0-13072 GCA_043760595.1 Cytophagales bacterium | reverse complement strand
GGATTATAGGATTTAATGATTTTCATGATTTTTATCCTGCTATTCCTTAAATCTTGTAAATCCTGATTCAGACAAAATAAAGTTTTCTGAACACTATTATGGTTCAACTATTATTGATACTGGGACGCATAGTCGGGATAAAGAGATGAACAGGTTTCCAACCTGTTCATCTGATTCCATGAACAGATTGGAAACCTATTCTACGTTCAATCCCGTACAAATCGTAGCGTAATCAAAATAATAAAAATAAAAAACGTAATTTTAATAAAAAAACAACTCATCAATCATGACTAATACTCAAGTAAAATTAGCGGCTCGTCCCGTAGGAAATCCCCAAGAAAGTGATTTTTCAATTGAAGAAACCGCCATGCCGACCATTCAGGACGGTGAAGTTCTCATCAAAACAAAATATATCTCCCTCGACCCAGCCATGCGTGGGTGGATGAATGAAGGTAAATCATACATTGCCCCCATCAAAATTGGAGACGTTTTTAGAGCGGGAACGGCAGGAGAAGTTGTTGAGTCCAATAATCCAGACTTTGCTGTGGGTCAATACGTTACGGGTGGTTGGGGTGTGCAACAATATGGCGTTTCTAACGGTAAAGATTTAGTAAAAGCTGATGCCAATATCGCACCTTTGACAACCTACATGGCAACCTTGGGAATGCCTGGCATGACTGCCTACTTCGGAATATTGAATACTGGAATGCCCAAAGCGGGCGAAACCGTAGTAGTTTCGGGTGCATCGGGTGCGGTGGGAAGTGTAGTTGGGCAAATCGCCAAAATCAAAGGCTGTCGAGTCATAGGTATTGCGGGTGACCAAGAAAAATGTGATTATTGTGTAAATGAATTAGGCTTCGATGCCTGTATCAATTACAAAACCGAAAACGTTAGAAAAGCCCTCAGAGCCGCTTGCCCAGAAGGAATTGACGTTTATTTCGATAACGTAGGCGGTGAGATTTTGGACATTGTTTTGGGACAAATCAGATTGAGAGCCAGAATCGTAATCTGCGGAGCCATCTCACAATACAACAATACTGAACCAGTTAAAGGACCTTCAAATTATCTTTCTTTATTAGTAAATCGTGCCAGAATGGAAGGAATCGTAGTTTTTGATAATGCAGCCAACTATGGAAAAGCCGCAGTCGAAATGGCAGGATGGATAAAAGAAGGTAAATTGCACTCAAAAGTTCATGTCGAAAAAGGTATCAAAAACTTTTTGCCAACGCTGATGATGTTATTTTCTGGGAAGAATTTTGGAAAATTACTTTTGGAGGTGGAGTAGTTTCTTTTAACTTCAAAAAGATGTAATTTTGAAGCATTAAATGATAAAAATATGGAAACAAGTAATTTAAGAGATTGGACATTAGACAGTATTGAGCAAACTTTTGGTTTACTTCAGGTTCGTTCACTACCCATTTTAGACGAATTGCTCGCCCATAAACACGAAGCCGATGCGTATGAACAAAGGTATTTAGGTAGCCTCCGTGAAGATTACTTTATGCTTGGTGGAGATGATTGGAATGAAGTAGAACTCGAAAATAAATTAATTAGTCCACTAATTGTTTTCTCTGGTATTTCAAATCAAAAATATTCTTACTTTTTGGAAAGGGAATTACGTGGTACTCTCGGAGAACATGAGATCTCTGGCAGAGTTGATGGAATGATTGCGACAGGTTTTAGAAATCCACGTAAACCTTATTTCTGTTTGAGCGAATATAAGCGTGGAACAGACCCTAATGGAGATCCCAAAGGTCAAGCGTTAATCGCTATGCTGATGGCTCAACATTTAAACGACAATGGAAAGCCTATTTTTGGCAGTTATATCATTGGAAGAAACTGGTGTTTCATGGCTTTAGTGGGAAAAGAATACGCCATCAGTACAGATTTTTCGTGCGTAGATGATGAAATTTTTGATATTTTCAGCGTAATGAAAAGCCTCAGAATCCAAATTGAAAAGTTAATTTAAATTTTCATTACATCAATAACAAAAAACGGCTTTCTGAATCAAATTCAGAAAGCCGTTTTTTCTAATAACTAATTTCCAGTAACCATTAACTAACCCCTATCTCATCTTCTCCAAAGCCGCCGTAAATTTTTGAGTATCCAATTTTTCTCGAATCGCAATGTCATAAGCCTTTTGTTCAATATCCATTGCCATTTGCTTATCGCCAATTTTCAACACTAATTGAGCATAAGAATGATACCCATCTGGCGACTCAACTAATTCTAATGAACGCTTTGCCCATTCGGTTGCCTTTGCCAGTTTAGCTTTGTCTTCCACTTGGTCATAAAATGCTTTAACGACCTCATTCAATTCATTTGCCGTTTGACGAGCCATCGTATATTTTCCACGGCGTTTAATATCTTGATACAAAGCAGCCCCTGCACCCACCGAATCACGAATACCTAACTTGTAGTTCTGCATGATTTTCTCATATTCCCACAAATCTTGCTTACGAATACTCTCAATTTGTACAAACATCACGTATTGGTCAAGGTACTGTTCAGCAGCTTCCGTGAATTTATTAACGTCTTTCATGGCTAAATAAAATGCCAATTTATTTTTATCGTTCACCCGATCAGCCGTATTTGGGAGTGATTTTAAATTGGCAGCTAAGGCTTTGTCAAACAAGGCTTGATTTTTTCCTTTCAGAGCAACATCAAAGACTTCATTGATACTTTGCGAGAACGCTCTATTTACTTTTTCAGTACCGCCTTCAAACAAACTCTCCGCTTTTTCACGAAACTTCATTAGTAAATCAAAGGCTTTTCCGTCAATTTTGAAGCCGTTATTCACGATAATACGAAGTGTTTTATCAGCTGAATATTGAATCGGGGTTAATGATTTGATATAATCCTCAACCAAATCTCTGTTATCAATATTTGAATATAATGACCTTACGGCAATATATTCATTCAAAAACTCTGAATCTCTGCGACCATCATTATATAATTTGTCCAGAGACCAAAGTGGTTTTGCATTGGTTTGATTATTCAATACCATATCAGCCTCTTTCAACAAGTCAGGGGCTCTCAAAAGTCCTTCTTGCTTATAAACAGGATTTTCGTTGGCATCAATAAAAAGACAGGTTGGATAAGAAGTTACATTGTAGCGTTTTGCCAGATTGATTCCGAAGCCTTTTTCAGCATCAACTTTATAATTAATAAATCTGGCATTGAATTTGTCGCCAACGGACTGATCTGTAAAAGTCTTTTTATCCATCTCTTTACAAGGTCCACACCAAGTAGTGTAGATGTCCACGAAGATTAATTTCTTCTGAGCCTTGGCTTGAGAAACTACATTTTGCCAATCGTCTTGACGAAAATTAATGCCTTGTGAAAAAGTCTGATTCATAGCCAATATGCTGACTATCAGACAGATTAGTGGCGAGTAAAATCGTTTCATTGTTTTTTACTGGGTTTGATAAATTCATGTGGGCGATAGTTATGGCGGTAAACAATCTATTTAAAACAAAGTAATTACAAAAAGAATACCAGATTTAATTTGAAAATTTGGTAATTTGAAAATGAGTTAATTTTGCGAGTTGAAGAATTAATTTTCAAATTAACTATTCACCAAATTACTTTTTCATTTTTACTAACTCATTGGTCAAAATATCAAGATAGCCTTTATCTGCTTTTTCTTGTTTGGCTAAGAGCAATGCTCTATCCATTAAACGGATTGCCTCTATTTTGTTCCCTAAACTAAACAAAACTCTTGAATAAATTTCATTATTATTTGATTTTTCTTCAATTTCTAATGATTTTTTTATCCAAAGGACTCCTTTTTCTAATTTTTCTCGCTCAGTGAAGTGTTCAACCAAAAATTTAGAGGCTTTTCTTAATTTTTGTGTATAGATTTCTCGTTGTTCTGGAAGGGTCTTGATTGTCGATAAATCTTTCTTCAAAACATAGGTTTCCATGAAAAAATCAGCCGTCGTAAAGAACTTATCTGATTGATTGGTGAGCATAAAATAGTTCATTTTTGCCTCCGTATTCCACTCGTTTGCTTCGGTGAAAGTCTTGCTCAATCGTCCATTTGTTGCCAATACTTCGGTTAGTAATTTCTCATTTTTTTGATTGCCCGCCTTTGTAAGATTTTGCGAGATGATTCCCTTGATTTTTCGTTCAATAATAGGTTCATTTTTACGACTCATCAGGTAGTCAAACGCCCGTCCACGGAGTTGAGACGCATTTTCTGTAATAAGTTTCAGCGTTGCTTCAGATTTTAATTGGTCTGGACTGATTTTTCCTAAATATTCATCTAAAATTGCTCCATTATCCATCTTCTGTAAAGCACGAACTTTGATATATTCTAATAGAAAAGGAGCATCTCGTTTTCCTTTCAGATAGGCTTGTTCCAAATCATCATCCGAGCCACTGATTTTGCTACGTTCTTTCATTTTTTCGGCAGATTCCAAGAGTCTTTCAACGGGTCGGAAGCCTTCTAATTTTTGAATCACGTTCCAATCTCCATCAATAAACATAGAGGTTGGATAAGAGTCCAATTCAAAATACTCTACCAAGTCTTTTCCTTCGCCTTTTTCCCCATCAATTTTATAATTAATAAAATTTTCGTTAAATATTTTTCCTACATTCGCATTCGTAAAAACCTCCGCATCCATTTGTTTGCAGGGCGTACACCATGTGGTGTAAATGTCCACATAAATGAGTTTTTTTTGAGCTTTTGCTTTGTTCAGAATACTCTCAAAACTGCCTGTTTGCCATTGGATTCCTTGGGCGTTTGAGGCTAAGTTGAGCGTTAGAAAAATTATATTTACTGATAAAAATCGTTTAAAAGTCATTTTTGTAAATTATTGTAGCTCGAAGCAAACGTTGCTCGGTGGTACTTCGAGAATGGACAAACTATTGGACTCGGATTCTCGAAGTGCCGCTTCGAGCTACAGTAAATTTTACCAATAATCATACCATGCCCAAAATTCTTGACATTGACGATTATATCGAAAGCAAAGATAATTCCTTAAAACCCCTCCTCTTTCATCTACGCAAGGTAATTATGCTTTCACATCCTAATATTCGTGAGCAAATTTCGTGGAATACACCCTTCTTTTATTGCTTCGACCATCTTTGTTATTTTGGCGTTATCAAGAAAACGAAGGGCGTGGAAGTTTGTTTTGTGAAGGGTTTTCATTTGAATAACGAATCGGGACTTTTGGATGCCAAAGACCGTAAATTAGTGAAAGGAATTACTTTTACAGATCTGGCAGATTATGAAGAAAAGGAAGAGGCTTTTTTGGAAATTTTGCAGGAAGCCGTGATGTTTAATGAAATGAATCCTGAGATTAAGTTTTATAATATGGTGGTGAAGGGGAAAAAGGGGTGAACCTATGCCATTGAATAGGGTTTATCCTGATAAAGTTTGGAGGAATGTTTAAAATCTTCATTTTGTAACAAATTATTCTTTAAATTTGAGTAATAACAATAGATATTATGGTACAAAATCGTGTTTTTGATGAGATAATAGATTTTATTACTTCTATTCCTCAACCCCAACAAATTCTCAACTACAAACCCTCAAAGTCTATACAAAATAGATTGGATAGTTTGCTCGAAAAAAAGAGAAATGGACAATTGAATGATGATGAATTGCATGAATTAGATCAATTCATTATGACAGAACATATTATGCGTATTGCTAAAATAAAGGCGAAAAAGAGTTTACTTCAATGAGTAGATATATTTCAGAAAACATAAGGTCTTTGGTTGCGAAAAGGGCTGGACATTGTTGCGAATATTGTAAAATTGAAGAGGACGTTTCGTTATACAGTTTTCAAATTGATCATGTTATTAGTTTAAAACATGGAGGAAAAACTGAGATTGAAAACTTAGCATATTCCTGTTTTTTGTGTAATAATTCAAAAGGGAGTGATGTTGGTACTGTATTTCAGCCTGAAATGAATTTTACACGTTTATTTAATCCTCGAATAGATACATGGAATGAGCATTTTGAATATGAAGACTGTACATTTTATGCTAAAAGTATAATCGGAGAGGCTACAATTAAAGTCCTAAAACTAAATGACTTGGATAGAATTATTGAAAGAAGTTATTATTAAATAAACTCATGGAAAGAAGAGATTTTACCAAAAAAATTATTGCCTCGGCGGGACTAATTTCGCTACCTTCATTCGTAAAAGGCTCTCAAAATCAGCCAATTCCTGCTCCACAAACCCCCTTCAAACTCAAATACGCCCCGCATTTTGGGATGTTTGAAAACTCGGCTGGTAAAGATGAAATTGACCAGTTGAAGTTTATGCACGAAATGGGTTTTCGGGCTTTGGAAGATAATGGCATGATGGATAAATCGCCTGCATTGCAGTCTAAAATCGGCGAAACTATGGCAAAATCTGGTATGTCGATGGGTGTATTTGTGGTAAGTTTTGACGGCTGGCCTCCCAAAAGTACGCTGGCTTCTGGCGATAAAGCTTGGCGTGAAAAATTCCTGAAAACCTGCCGTGAAGCCGTAGAAGTGGCAAAACGTTGCAATGCTAAGTACATGACTGTTGTCCCTGGGAATTTTCAAAGAGATTTACCAATGGGCATTCAGACTGCCCACGTGATTGAATCGTTGAGGCAAGCATCTGCCATTTTTGAACCGCATAATTTGACGATGGTTCTCGAGCCACTTTCTGATAATCCCGATTTATTCCTTCGTCATTCTGACCAAACCTACATGATTTGTAAAGCAGTAAACAGTCCATCTTGTAAAATTTTGTTCGATATGTGGCATATGCAACGCAACGAAGGACGCATAACTCACAACGTGGATTTGACTTGGGACGAAATCGCCTATTTCCAAATTGGTGATGAACCAGGGCGAAATGAGCCTACTTCAGGCGAAGTCAATTATAAATTTTTATTCAAACATATTGCCGAAAAAGCAAAAACTACCAATCGTGGAGAGTTCATTTTGGGCATGGAACACGGTAATTCTATCAAAGGAAAAGAAGGCGAAATGAAACTGATTGAGGCTTATCGCTGGTCGGATTTATCATAAAATGGCTTTTTTACCTATCTACCTGTTGTCATCCTGACGAATCGGACCGCCGAAGCGGGAGGGAACTGTTATTTTATCCTTTTAATCCGAGACTTTGAGAGACTTTGACAGTTCTCTCTCGCTTCGGCGTTCCGATGCGTCGGGATGACAAGTACAAACATAAGTTTCATTCTAAATTGTAGTTGAACCAAAAATATTTTATTACCCAAATAATCAATAAAAACCATGAAAAAAATATTATTCTTACTACTGACATCCCTTTCCGCATTTGCTCAAAATAATATCATTCCAGCCCCTGTGAGCTTTGAAATGCCCCAATCAGGCGGAATGAGTATGTTTATGCTTGATTCCCGCACGAGTATTGACATCACTGACAATAATCCAGATGCTAAGAAAATAGCTGAAAATTTCATCAGTTCCATTGGTTTTATGGGAAATCAAAAGCCTGTTTTTAAGAAAGTTGAGAAACCAACGATGCAAGACAAGGTGATGATTTTTACGATAAATAAACCTGTCAATACACCATTAGGAAATGAAGGTTATACCCTCGAAGTAACAGGCGAAATGATTAAAATGACTGCCAATAAACCCGCAGGACTGTTTTATGCACTTCAATCGCTCCGTCAAATGATGCCTGCCCAAGCGGAAAGCAAAGAATTTTCGATGGGAATGTACCCGATAATGGGCTGTAAAATAATGGATTATCCACGTTTTGGATGGCGTGGTTTGATGCTGGATGTTAGCCGTCATTTTTTTACGAAAGAAGAAGTTAAAAATTACATTGATTTGATGTCTCGGTATAAATTGAATACTTTTCACTGGCATTTGGCGGATGATAATGGTTGGCGATTGGAAATAAAATCCTTACCAAAATTAACCGAAATAGGAGCGTGGCGAGTAGAAAGATTTGGTGGTTTTGGCAACCGTGATGAACCAAAAGAAGACGAAAAAGCTACTTATGGAGGCTTTTATACCCAAGAAGATGTGAAAGAAATTGTTGCTTTTGCCAATGAACGAAACGTTACTATTGTGCCTGAAATTGATGTGCCAGGACACAGTATGGCAGCTTTGGCAGCTTATCCAGAACTTTCAACCAAGAAGGATTTGAAGAGATACGTAAACCCAGGAACAAAGTTTGCAGATTGGTTTGCTAATGGTACGTTTAAAATGAATATTGAGAATACTTTAAACCCGTCTGACGAAAAGGTTTATGAGTTTTTGGATAAAGTTTTTACAGAGGTCGCAGCACTATTTCCCAATAAATATATTCACATGGGCGGCGATGAATGCTATCATGGTTATTGGGAGGAAGATGCTGGTTGTCAGGCTTTTATGAAGAAAAATAATTTAAAAGATAGCCATGAATTACAGAGCTATTTTGTAAAAAGAGTAGAGAAAATTATCAATAAAAAAGGTAAAATATTAATCGGTTGGGATGAAATTTTGGAGGGCGGACTCGCCCCAAATGCCACGGTAATGTCTTGGCGAGGAATGAAAGGGGGAATCGAAGCCGCCAAACAAAAACATGACGTAGTTATGTCTCCCACAACCTTTGCGTACTTGGATTATACCCAAGGCGACCCAGCGGTTGAAAAGCCAATTTATGCCAGTTTATCTTTAAAAAAAACGTATTCATTCGAGCCTGTTCCAGATAGTACAGATGCCAAATATATCTTGGGAGGACAAGGTAATTTATGGACTGAGCAGGTTCAAAACTATCGCCACGCCTTGTATATGACCTATCCGAGGGCATTTGCCATTGCAGAGACCGTTTGGAGTCCGAAAGAAAAAAAGGATTGGGACGGTTTTATGGCTCGAACAGAAAATCATTTTAGCCGTTTTGATGTAGCTAATTTCAAAGTTTCAAGAGCCGTGTTTGATGCCATCGTAACGACCAAAATAGATGGCGAGAAGTTAATTTGTGAAATGGGAAATGACATAAAAAGCACAGATATTTTTTATACAATTGATGATTCTTTTCCAGATAAATTTTCTCCAAAATATACCGTAGCCTTTGAAATTCCGAAGGGCAATGTTACTCTCAAAGTAATCACTTTTAGAAACGGACAACCCCTGGGCAGAATGTTGAGTATTCCGAGGGCGGAATTGGAAAAAAGAGCTAAAAAGTAGAATTAGGGGTTGGGAATTAGGGTGAAATATTTTTAAAACTTGGAACTCAAATATTTTAAATTTGCTTTACCCTAATTCCTAATTCCTAATTCACAAATTCTACTTCTTTAAAATCAAAATATAATACCATTCCTTCGGTCTCAATTGCCAATTTTCCAGTCTCATCAATTCCTACGATTTGACCCAAAAATTGTTGTCCATTTTTTCTAAAATAATGCCATTCTTGAAATCGATACAAATTAGTTAAGTACTTGATTTTCAATGATTCGTAATCGTTATTTTTTATTCTTAAGTAGTTTTTTTCAATGTTCTCCAATAATTTTTTTAACATTTCAGAAAGGTCATATTGTTGTGGATTTTGGGTGATATTTCGGAGTGAAGTTGCCCTTATATTTTGAAATTCTACTTGATTAATGTTCAATCCAATACCAATAATCGAGTAGCCAATGTTATACCCTTGAAGCGTATTTTCGATTAAAATTCCGCCCATTTTTTTGTCTTCAAAATAAATGTCATTTGACCATTTTACGGATAAATCTTTATCAATAAAATCATTCAGAAAGTCAAAAACACCCATCGAAATCGCAACATTGAGTTGAAATTGGTCGCTGGCTTTCAAGAAATTAGGTTTTAGAATCAAAGAAAAAGTCAGATTTTGACCTGTGTTTGCTTCCCAAGTATTTCCCCGTTGCCCACGCCCTGCCGTTTGATTATCGGTAATAATGACCGTTCCTTCAAAAACGGTTTCTTCTGACTGAATCATTTGAGCCGCAAAGTCGTTAGTTGAATGACAGCTTGGCAGATATTTCAGCGTTTTGCCAGTAAATAATGTATTGGGTTGAATTTTGTACAAGGTTATTTCGTAATTTTGTTGTTTATTATGAACTGATTTTTTCGCAAGATAAAAATATTCATAGACATCTGAATAGAGGTTAGGATTTTGGTGTTAGGAGTTAGCACAATAACCAATTGACTGTCAGTGTTTTAGACGGTTCAAAAATGTCAATCAAATATAATAATTACCCAACAAAATTAAAAAATATTCATGTCGTAAATTGGTTTTCATATTATGACTTATAATTAAATAAATGGCAGTAGTAAAAACAAAAAAAGAAATGAGTTCGGAGGAACTCGCCCAGTTGGTGGTGAAAGGTATGCAGGAAAGAAAGGCTCTGAATATTGTGGTAATGGATATGAGGCAGGTCAAAAACGCCTTTACTGATTTTTTCGTAGTGTGTTCGGGAACATCAGAGACACAAATTGATGCCATTTCAGAATCAGTCGATAAAGAAGTTTGGGAAGCCACCAAACAGCACCCAAAAAGCATGGAAGGAAAAGCTAACCGTGAATGGATTTTGGTTGATTATTACGACGTGATTGTTCACGTTTTCAAAAAAGACCGCCGTGAGTTTTATAAATTAGAAGAACTTTGGGGTGATGCTGAGTTTACGTATGTGTCTGATGATGAATAACGTCCGCTCAAAAAACTATCTTACCATTCTTCACGAATTGAAAAAGAAAGAAACAAAAACATTAATCAGTGCGTTTTTTAGGAGTACAGTTTGAGGAAACAAATCAATTTGAAAATTGGGCAATTTGAAAATTTGAAAATAGTCTTCGTAGGTTTAACTTTCAAATAATAAAATCATCAAATCATCAAATCAACAACCTAACACCTCAATAATTTAATTATACAAAATGGCAGAAAATAATAGTGCAGATAACAAACCACAGGGCTTTCCTAAGCGTCGCCCGAATCCTTCTGGGAATGGTTTTCAAGGTTGGTTAGTGATAGGATTAGTGATTGCTTTGATAAGTATTTACTTTTTGAGTAGAACAGCTACTTTACCTAAAATCACTCAGCCTCAGTACGAACAAATGGTTCTGGGTAAGGAACTTTCAAAAATCATTATTCTCAGAGGCAAGCAAACGGTTGAAATTTATTTGAAGAAAGAGTCCGTAGAAAAATACAAACAAGAAATTACTCAGCAACCTGGGGCAGTTGTCAATATGAGTACTGGTCCACATTTCATCAAAGAAATTACTTCCGATGATTCATTCGTTGAAGAACTTACTGAATTACAAAAAGAAATTCCTCGAAGTGAACGTGTACACGCAACCGCAGAAGAGCGAATAACTTTTCAAGATTTCTTTACGAGTGGCGGATTTTTGATGATATTGACTTTCGTAGCCATTTACTTTATGTTCTTCCGTATGGGAGGTGCAGGCGGACCTGGTGGGCAAATTTTCAATATTGGTCGTTCAAAAGCAACGCTGTTTGATGGTGATGGAAAAGTAAAAATCACTTTCAACGATGTGGCAGGACTGGATGAAGCCAAGGAGGAAATCCAAGAAATTGTGGAATTTTTGAAAAATCCAAAGAAATTTACTGACTTGGGCGGTAAAATCCCCAAAGGTGCATTGTTGGTAGGACCTCCAGGTACGGGTAAAACGCTCTTGGCAAAAGCCGTTGCAGGGGAAGCAGCCGTTCCTTTCTTCTCATTATCAGGTTCTGATTTTGTAGAAATGTTTGTGGGCGTGGGTGCAGCACGTGTACGTGATTTGTTCAAACAAGCCAAAGAAAAAGCTCCTTGTATTATTTTTATTGATGAAATTGATGCCGTGGGTCGTTCACGTGGACGTGGAGGAATGCCAGGCTCAAACGATGAGCGTGAGAATACCTTGAACTCACTTTTGGTTGAGATGGATGGTTTTGCTACGGATTCAGGTATTATCATCATGGCGGCAACTAACCGTCCAGATGTGTTGGATGCGGCTTTGCTTCGTCCAGGTCGTTTTGACCGTCAAATTTCAGTTGATAAACCAGACATTATTGGTCGTGAAGCCATCTTTAAAGTACACTTGAAACCTTTGAAATTAGCAGCTGATATTGATGCCAAAGAATTAGCTTCTCAAACGCCTGGATTTGCGGGTGCTGAAATTGCCAATGTTTGTAACGAAGCCGCTCTAATAGCTGCTCGTCGTGAAAAAACTGCGGTGGATATGAAGGATTTTCAAGAGGCAATGGATAGAGTAATTGGTGGTTTGGAGAAAAAGAACAAACTAATTTCACCCGAAGAAAAGAAAATTGTTGCTTACCATGAAGCGGGTCATGCCATAGCGGGCTGGTTCTTGGAACACGCTAATCCGTTAGTTAAAGTAACAATTGTACCCCGTGGAATTGCGGCTTTGGGTTATGCTCAGTATTTGCCAAAAGAACAATTTTTGTATCGTACCGAACAACTGATTGACGAAATGTGCGTAACCCTTGGCGGACGTGTGGCGGAGGATATTATTTTTGGAAAAATCTCAACGGGAGCCCAAAACGATTTGGAACGTATTACCAAATTAGCGTATAGCATGGTTACGGTGTATGGAATGAATGAAAAGTTAGGTAACGTATCTTTTGTGGATTCAAAAGGAGGCGGAGAATATACCTTCAATAAACCTTATTCAGAACAAACCGCTCGTGAAATTGACGAAGAAGCTCGTGCCATCATTGCCTCTGCATATACACGGACGAAGGCTTTATTGAGTGATAAGAAAGATAAATTAGAAATATTGGCTCAGGAATTATTGGTGAAAGAAGTGCTTTTTCAGAGTGATTTGGAGCGTTTGGTTGGACCAAGACCGTTTGAGCAATTAACAACTTATCAGGAGTTTACGAGAGGTGAAGACAAAAAAGCGGCAGATTTAGTGAAAGCTAACGAAGAGGCTGAGGCAGCGGCTTTGTTAGTAGCAACTAACATGGTTGCGGAGAATTAAAATATCAGTATTGATTACAAAAAAGCCTTGTTCAATGATTTGGACAGGGCTTTTTTATGTCTGTCTGGGCGACCCCGTCTGGGCGACCCCGTCTGGGCGACCCCGTCTGGGCGACCCCGTCTGGGCGACCCCGTCTGGGCGACCCCGTCTGGGCGA
>JAYUOX010000201.1:0-13082 GCA_043760595.1 Cytophagales bacterium | reverse complement strand
GGTGAAGTTGAGGACGTTATTTACAATCCTGCCATTGATGCAAATCATTTGGAATTTACGTTGACTGATAACAAAGGACGTTCACAAAAAGTAGTTTATAATGCTCCTAAACCACAAGATTTGGGTAAGGCAGAACAAATCGTTATCATTGGAAGCATGGAAGGAGAGGTTTTTAAATGTGACAAAATCCTCTTGAAATGCCCTTCAAAATATCAGGAAGGAAAAGTTGAATTTAAGGAAGTGGAGAAACCTTTGAAGCAATCTTAGCACAGTAATGATTTTAGAACAAAAATATCGAAAAGTTATTTCAGATTATTTTCAAAACAAACCAGTTTTGAAAGCATATCTTTTCGGTTCTTATGCGAGAGGAGAGGCAAATGAGCAGAGTGATGTTGATATTTTGATTGAATTAGATTATTCACAATCTATTGGTTTAGCGTTTGTCGAGATGCAACTTGATTTACAGAACATACTCTCTCGAAAAGTTGATTTAGTTTCAGAAAGAGGATTGTCTAAATTCATAAAACCATTTATTGAACAAGAAAAAAAATTGATTTATGCAAGATAGACTTGGTAAAATTGCTTCGGAGAAGTATAACCTTTGTAGAAATTATTGATAAGGGTGTCACAAGACTTCGGAGAAGTCCAACCTTAATTTCAAGGTTAGACTTCTCCGAAGTCTTGTGAAAACCTCATCATTAACTACTACAAATGTTATGCTTCTCCGAAGCAATCAATTTAACAACTCAAACTTCTCTTCCTCCCTCAATTTATTTATTTTAATTTTTTATTAGTCTAAGTATTGGGTGATAATTTTACCTAATACCTAATAACTAATACCTAATACCTTATTAAAAAATGCTTCATACAACCATCGGAAATATTGGTCATTTGTGCATCATCTTGTCGTTTGTGGCATCAGTGATAGCAACTTTTGGCTATTTTAAATCAGTTCAAACCATTGATTTAGTTCAACAAGAATCTTGGAAACGCTTTTCTCGCTTTGCTTTTTATACGCACGGGATTGCAGTTGTGGGCGTGATAATTGCCTTATTTTCAATCATTTACAACCATTATTTCGAGTATCATTACGCTTGGTCGCACTCGTCGAGAGCCTTGCCAGTTTATTATATCATTTCCTGTTTTTGGGAAGGGCAAGAAGGCAGTTTTTTGCTCTGGATATTTTGGCACGCTGTCTTGGGAATTGTGCTTATCAACACCAATAAACACTGGGAAGCACCCGTTATGGCAATATTTGCCGCCGTGCAAACTTTCCTTTGTTCAATGATTTTGGGCGTAGTTTTGCCAGTAATTGACCTTAAAATTGGCTCATCACCTTTTCTTTTGTTGAGAGAAGCGATGCCTGATTTACCCGTTTGGCAAATGAAACCTGACTTCATCGCCGAAGATGGAAACGGACTAAATCCTTTGCTCCAAAACTACTGGATGGTAATTCACCCGCCAACGTTGTTCTTAGGTTTTGCTACGACTTTGATTCCCTTCGCCTATGCAATGGCGGGTTTGTGGAGACGTGAATTTTCGGCATGGATTCGTCCAGCTTTGCCTTGGGCTTTGGTGTCGGCTTTGGTTTTGGGCGTAGGCATTATCATGGGTGGATATTGGGCGTATGAAACCCTTAATTTTGGGGGATATTGGAACTGGGACCCCGTGGAAAATGCCTCCTTTGTGCCGTGGTTGGTGTTGGTGGCGGCTTATCACTGCATGATTATCTACAAAAATAATCAAACCGCTTTGGGGACTTCGTTTATTTTGGTAATTACCACTTTTATTCTGGTTTTATACTCTACTTTCTTGAACAGAAGTGGCGTTTTGGGCGAAGCCTCAGTTCACTCTTTCACGGATTTGGGACTTTCGGGACAGTTATTGATTTACTTACTCTTCTTCTTAATCGCATCCATTGCGTTATTGATTTTCCGATGGAAAGACATACCAAAGGATGAAAAGGAAGTATCAACATACAGCCGTGAATTTTGGATTTTTATGGGGGCAACAACGCTCTGTTTATCCGCTTTCCAGATAATTGCCGCTACTTCATTACCCGTTTACAACAAAATAGTTGAGGCAATGGGTTTTGTTTCAAAATTGGCTCCTCCTGCCGATGCTGCTACTTATTACTCCAAATTTCAATTGTGGTTTGGCGTAGGAATTGCCGTATTTTCAGGAATTGGACAATCATTTTGGTGGAAAAAAATTAAGCAAGAAAACGTTTCAAAATTCTTTCTTACGCCCCTATTAACAAGTCTAATTCTGACATTCGTAGTCATTTTCTTTACCACCAAAACCCAAACGGGCGACTTTTTTGATTCTCCGACTTACATCGTTTTATTGTTCGCAGGCATTTTCTCAATCTTGACGAATGGCTCAATTTTGATGGATATTTTTAAAGGAAACTATAAACTCTCGGGCGGGGCAGTTACGCACATTGGCGTTGCGATGATGTTGTTAGGAATCTTGTTTTCTTCGGGATATTCAAAAATAGTTTCGATGAATGAGAGTGATTTGAAGTTGTTTAATGTGAAAGATTTAGATGCTAAAAATGCCAACGCCAACAAAGAACACATTGCGTTGTGGTTAAACAAAGCCACGCCAATGGACAACTACACGCTCACCTACAAAGGCGTACGAGTTGAAGGACGTGAATTACCCGAATATCTACGTCCTGAACAGGTTGAAATTATCGAAAATGACTTCCACGCTGTTGCCTTGCAGGACATTGAACAGAAAGGAAACAAGTATTATTCAAAAGGAGATACGCTACCCGTTTTTCCAGAAAATAAATATTACGAAATTGATTTCAGAGATAAAGAAGGACGAATCACCACGCTTTATCCCCGTTTTCAGATTAACAAAAAAATGGGTAATTCTGTCTCTCCTGCTCTCAAACGCAATGTTGGCAAGGATTTATATACTTACGTTGCCCAAGCTCCCGATTTAGATCAACGTGAATGGAGTAAAACTGAAAACTATACACTTGCCGTAAAAGATACTTTCTTTTTGAATGACTATGTAGCAGTTTTAGATAATGTAGCACGAGTTGATTCTTTTGAAAGCAAGCCTTTGGGAGCAAATAATGCGGCAGTTCAAGCAACCATAAAAGTGATGGGAAAGGAGTTTATTCAATATGATGTAAAGCCAACTTTTGTGATTCGTGATGGCATGGTTGCGATGCCTCCCGTTGAAAATGATGAAGTGGGAATTCGTGCAAAATTCACCAATATCGACCCCAAAACGGGTAAGTTTGGCTTTGCTTTTAACTTTACTCAAAGAGATTACGTAGTGCTAAAAGCCATCGAAAAACCCATGATTAATTTACTTTGGATTGGTACTTTGATTTTAATGATAGGTTTTATCATGGCGATTATCAGACGCTATCGAGAGTTTAAATTGATGCGGGATAAGGGGGTGTAGGAATTTTAGTATTACATCAAAAAAGTCCTTTCAGAACATTCTGAAAGGACTTTTTTATGATTCATTAATCTTGGAAATTCAAACCAGAAAAGTAAGTATTTGCTCATAATTCTTCTTCGATACGGATTAATTGAGTGATTGATTACTTCACTTCTTCATAATCAACATACTCCCCTCCCCCAAAATTTTCTGAATTTTTTTGATTTTTTTTCGGAACGTAATTAACATCAATATCTCCTTCTCGCTTCTGCTGAGTTTGGTACGCTTTTTGTGATTGCCGCATATCTTGTTGAGCCTTGTTTACTTGACCCACAATGAAGCCTTTTAATGCCCATTTGATTAATTTGGGCAATATATAAAAAATTACAGCGAGTATAATTAGTAACTTTAACATCTTTATTTTTTTTAAATGTATGACTATTCTTTTTAGGAATATACGGAATAACGCCAAAATTACGAATTAGTTTCCTCCATAATACCCTTTTTTGAGAAGTTTTTATGAGTGGTCGCACGGTTATTTGAATAGAAATGATAATTTCGCATTTAATAAAACCCTCGACCCATGAAAAACTGGCTTAAAAACTTGCTATTCGTCATATTTTCTTTTGCTTTTTTGGGCGTAGGAATGATTGTGGCAGAATTATTTATCCGTGAAAAAGGCAACCCATTGAAAGACCCCAACTTCTTGGCAGATACTTCTATCGATTCCACAACCATAAACCCTTCATTACCAATAGATTCTACCCAAGGTTGGATGGGAGACACCGTAGAAGTCAAGGAAGAATACGTAAAGAAAGAGTCTAAAAAAGAGGCATTTGTTGATACACCAAAGTCATTAGGCGACTATGATGTAGTGATAGGGATTTTTGGGGAGCGGTCAAATGCCAATCGACAAGTCAAAAGACTAAAAGAAATGGGTTATAATAATGCCTATAGTTTCTCAAAACTGTCTATGGACGTGGTGAGTGCTGGACAATTTGAAAAAGAAGATGCTCAGAAAATAGCTAATGATTTGAAAAATAAAGGATTTGAAGCAATCGCAAAACATCATTGAATGTAAAACAAAGGTCAATTTCATCTACTAAATTAACCAATTACTCATTTCAGCCTACAAAAATTTGGTGAATTAAATAATAATTCGTTATTTCGGACACACAAAAATCAACACATCCCTTGAATCTTCGTAAAGTCACATTGTAATTTTTTTTCCAATTACCTAAATAACAAACAAAAATGAGCAAATTCGATGAAGCTATTGAAACCTATCAAGGTGAACTTAGCAGTTTAGGCATCTCTGTTGATGCAGCCCTTCTTACAGCGGTAGCCAAAGGCTTAGGACCTTCTATCTACAACGCTGATTCTTCGAAAGTGTCTTCTTCTGACCCAGAGGAATTGGCACGTGTGAAGAATAATTTTCTTATCAACAAGTTGGGATTAACCGATGGACCTGAATTAGATGCAGCTATTCAATCAGTTGTGGATCAAATGGGTGCATCAAATCGTAACAAGTACAGAGCTATTTTTTATGCCCTTTTGACTATCAAAGTAGGCAAGGAATCATTTTATGCTTAGTTAAATTATCAAAAGCGAGCGAAGGAACTCAACCAAAATAAAGCTATCCAATTATGAATCACTATTTTGAACTTACTCTTCGTTAAAAAAACTTAGTAGAACGCTGTTATACGTCAGTTTTTTTATCTTGATTAAGTCTAAAATAATAATCCCAATTTGAATATCTTATTTCGGTTGCGTTCCTAACAAAAAATCCATCCTACAAGTGTAAGATGGATTTTTTACTTTCTAACAACAAAAATTGGCAGCCCCCCGACCACCAACTTTGTAAACTATTACCTAACCTAAATATATCTTGTATTAAATGCGAGCGAAGACTAACCCTTACACCCTATTTTTTTCCTAACAATTCTCTTTGTTCTACTACCAATTTCAACTTTACCTCTCCCGTTTTCGACTTCAACCTGATAGTGTAATTTCCATTTGAAAGTATATACGATGGTGAGATAAATACCTCATTTTCACCTAAATTCATCAATTCAAAAGGTACTCCCAAGCCTGACTCTGTATTCAAATATACTTGTAAGTCCTTGTTTGACAGCACTTTAACTCTTACAACATCTCCCCTCTCTGAACGATTCATCGACATAATAGCGAATGATGAAGTTGGAGAACCAGCTACGGCTGCATCTGAATTACTAAAAAACGTTCCGTTTGCTGATGTATGATAACCATAACGTTCTAAAACGTCCGAAGTATTACCCAAGATAGCATTTGCTGATATTGATTTCGACAGTTGCTTGGCGATAAACTTAGCATTTGTATTCTTTTCTAAATTGTTAGCCGATGGTCTTCCCGTAGGAACAGCCGTAACGTTTTTCATACCGTTTGTTTCAACGTTACGAAATGTATTGAACAAATTAGAGGCACTTGCAAATGTTACCGAAGCTATTACTAAGCTCGCTGTGAACAATGTTTTGATGTTTTTCATGGTTGGTTACTTTTTTAGAATCCTACTTATTAGCGTTGTCTAAACTAAAACAATATCCGTGCCAAAGATTTTAGAGATTTTGAAAAATATTTTTGAAAAATATTCAAAAATAAAAAAAGGGTTCAATCTGAATCTCTCCAGAATAAACCCTCTTTATTGGATTGTTGAAGTTTGAGTTGTCGAATTGTTGATTTTGCACATTACTAATTCTACTTTGGCACTTTAAAATATTTCGTCCACTTTAACCTCACCCTCGACCCCTCTCCTGTGGAGAGGGGAGAAAAAGTACTCGGATTCTCCCCTCTCCACGGGAGAGGGGTCGGGGGTGAGGTTAAAGTGCCAAAGTAGAACTAAGTACCCGTTATTAATTAGTTTATGTTTGGACAAATTATAATCATCTGATTATCAATTGATTATATCTTAAAATCCTAACAACTAAATCCTAACCCCTACTTACAATTCAATAACTCAAACATCAACAATTATCGTAATTTCAAAGTAACCAAGGTAGCGACCACCAATAAGATACCAATAATCCAAAAGCGAGTTACGATTTTGGACTCGTGGTAGCCTTTCTTCTGGAAATGATGATGTAAGGGCGACATCAAGAATATTCTTCGACCTTCGCCAAATTTTTTCTTGGTATATTTAAAATAACTGACTTGTAAAATAACGGATAAGTTCTCGACCAAGAATATTCCACACAATACAGGTATCATTAATTCTTTACGTATCACGATGGCAAGCGTTGCAATCACGCCCCCAAGCATCAAACTACCCGTATCGCCCATAAATACTTGTGCAGGGAAGGAATTGTACCACAAGAACCCAATACAAGCCCCCACAAAAGCAGCACAAAAAACCGCCAACTCGCCCGAGTTGGGAATAAACATGACGTTGAGATACTGCGAAAAGACCTTGTTCCCAGACACATACGCCAACACCGCCAGACCGATACCTATAATGACAGATGTACCCGCCGCCAAGCCATCGATACCATCCGTAATATTTGCCCCGTTTGAAACGGCAGTAATGATAAAGATTACCGCAATCACATATACGACCCACGTAAATTGGTCAAGCCCCAAGAAATCAGGAATCAAATAACTATAATCGAATTGATTATTTTTTAAGAATGGTAAAGTAGAAATCAAAGATTTGGAATCAACAAATTTTTGTACTTCTCCAATATTAGCGGCTATCTTGGCTTTCTCATAAAACCGTACTTTGATGTCTGGATGGAACCACATCGTTAGTCCTACGATAAGCCCCAATCCTACCTGCCCGACTATCTTAAACTTACCCGAAAGTCCGTCTTTATTCTTCTTAAAAACTTTGATATAATCGTCCAAAAAGCCTACTCCTCCAAGCCAAATGGCGGTTATGATTAATAAAATTATATAAATATTATGAAGTTTGGCGAATAAAAGCGTAGGTACGAGCAATGATAAAAGGATAATAAATCCACCCATTGTTGGCGTTCCTTTCTTTTGCATTTGACCTTCCAAACCCAAATCTCGGATGTCTTCACCAATTTGTAATTTTCTAAGAAAGTTGATGACAGTTTTACCCCAAATAGCGGCAATTCCGAGTGATGTAATCGTTGCTGCAAATGCCCTAAAAGTGATGTATTGGAAAAGCCCAGCTCCTGGAAAATTAAACTGTTTGTCTAAGTAATCAAATAAATAGTAAAGCATGATTTTGTGGATAGTATGGATTATTAAAACAATTTAAGGATTTATTTAATCATTTTGGGGGTTTTAAGAGAAAATTCAGGTAATTATCGTATTTGAATTATCGTTTTGAATTTTACGTAAACCATTGATAATTAATTGGTTACTTTACTAATATCTAAATCCTAAGCCCTATTCAGACAGGCATAATTTCGCAAGGATAGCCAAACAAGCAATTTTCTTTGACCAATTTAACTACTGACGGAGGTACCAATTCCTCCCAACCTGTTTCGCCAGATTGTATCAAACTCAGTACATTATCAGTTCTGATACTCAACAATTCTTTATCGTAATTTTTAATATCAGTAAATTTATCATTGTCTTGTAGATACTGAAAAAGCCCTTTGAGGTGCGTTGGAGGAACGAACTCCTTTGTTGAAACTACATTGCCAGCGTCGTCCATCGTGGGGTGTAAATATAGTTTAATTTTAGGAGCAAAAAGCATTGAAAAAGCTGCCAAAGTACCTCCCAAGAGGTTGGTATAGTGTTTTTCTTCAAAAATATAGTCCAAATTGGGCATTCCCAAAATCAAACCCATGCGTAGTTTTGTGAAGCCCGATAAGTATTGAACTAAGCGATAATATTCATGAAAATTAGAAATCAAAACCGTTTGTCCCAACGAACAGAGAATATCGACACGGTCAAGGAAATCTTTTTCATTGATTTGTTCATTAACGCTTGCTTGAAGGTTTTTGAGGGTTAACTCGGCTAAGAGAACAACCTTATCATCATCCACATCTGGCTCGTTTTCAAACTGTTTCAAACCTTTTTTTATCATGTCTAATGATACATTGGTTACGGGTCTGAAACGTCCACGCACTGCCACAATATGTTTTTTGTAGAATGCTTCGGAGGGCTGCATCACGTTTCCATCTGGTCCAAAAAGGGCAGCATTTGTAAACCCATTTTTCACTAAATGCAAAGACATTACCCGATTATCGACACTATCAAAATCCTTTCCACTAAAACGAATCATATCAATCTCAAGACGGTCAGACGAAAGGTCGTCCATTAGCGATTGTAACAAAACTTCGGGTTGTTCATAATAATAAAAACAGCCATACATCAAGTTCACGCCAATAATTCCGAGAGCCTGCTGTTGAAGCACATTATCATTATCCTTCATTCTAACGTGAATAACCACATCATTGGGTTCGCCGTTGGGTTCAAGTTGAAAACGCAAGCCAATCCAACCGTGTGGGTCGTTGGTTTTCTGGTAATTGAGGGCAGAAACTGTATCAGCAAAGGCAAAAAAAGTACGTTCAGAAGCCATTTCTGTGAGGCGAACATTCAGTAGTTTATACTCCCGATTGAGCATTTTAGTCAAACGGGCTTCTACCACGTATCTTCCTGATTCTTCTTCTCCATAAATAGCATCCGAAAATGCCATATCGTAGGCTGAAATCGTTTTAGCGATAGTACCTGATGCTCCGCCTGCCTTAAAAAAGTTAGCTGCTACGTCTTGCCCAGCTCCAATTTCGGCAAAAGAGCCATAAATTTTGCGGTCAAGATTGATGCGTAAAGCCTTCTGTTTTGTTCCTAAATTTCTATCGTATGTAAGCATATATTTTATGTTTCTTAGCTACGAAATTACTATCATAATGTAAGAAAATGGTGAAAATCTTTTAGTTTTTCACTTCGACTTATGAAACAAGGTCAAACCCGCAATCGGACTTTCCATGATTACTCCCATTGTACAACCTTTATCCGAAGCTACTCGTCTCAAAATATCCGAATAATAAAAAGCCACCGAACCCGTAAAATGGATTTTGTAATTTTTGACATCAGGATATTTTAGTAAGTATTTTTCAAAAAATAAACCAAAGGCTTCACTCACCAAATGATAGGTAAAAGGATGATTTCGGTTATCAAAAAGGAACTTTGAAAACGAAGCAAAATAACGATTGGGAAAAGGTTTTTGATAACCATTTTCGATAATCGTCAAGCGGTCAATAACGCCATGACGTTTTTCAAATTTTGCTCTTAAATCTTCAGGCAATTCTTTGTGTAAATAACTCAAAATCAATTGTTTACCTAAATGTCCGCCCGAACCCTCATCACCTAACCAGAAACCCAAGGGTGGAACTTGAAAAGCGATTTTTGAACCATCATAAAAACAGGTATTTGACCCCGTACCCAAGATACACGCAATACCCGCCTCATGCCCACATAAAGCACGAGCAGCAGCAAGCATATCCGAGTGAACCTCTACCTTTTTGACAGATGGAAAAACGGACAAAATCGCTTGATGAACCACCTCCGATTTCTCCTCATTGGTTACGCCCGTACCATAATAAAAAACCTCAGAAACCTGCCCCTGTACCTGTGGACGAAGGTTTTTAGTTAATTCTGACGTGATAGAATCAAGGTCTTGGTAGTAGGGATTTAGTCCAATGGTTTTGCATTGAGAAACCTGTCCATCCTCGGCAATCATCCGCCAATCGGTTTTTGTTGAGCCACTTTCAGCTATTAGAATCATGTTGTTTTGTTGAATATTATGACACGAAACTACAAAATAAAGAAGAGCCTTCAACATTGAAGGCTCTTCTTTATAGTTTTTTGAATATTTCAGGCTTTGATATTTTCTGTATTTTTCTGCATACTAATCCATTAGTTTTTTGAGCATCTCTTCATTAGGCAAAGCATTTCTAAATTGTTCTGGTAATTCATTGGCTGTTTTGTAAGTAGCTACTCCCATTGCTTTATTGAAGTCTTTGAAAGAAAACTCAACCGTTTTATTGTTCTTTTCTTTACACAAAATGATTCCGATTGAAGGGTTTTCGTGTGGTTGTTTGACGTATTCATCAAGCACCGATAGATAAAAATTTAGCTTCCCTAAATACTCGGGCTTAAATTTCCCCTTTTTCAACTCAAACGCTACTAAACATTGCAGTTTCCGATTGAAAAATAAAAGGTCAATAAAGTATTCATCTTCATCAACAATCAATCGGAATTGATTGCCTATAAATGCAAAATCAGCCCCCAGAGAAAGTAAAAACTTCTTGATATTCCTTACAATCTCGTTCTCAATCATTTTTTCATCCTCTACATCAGGGTCTTCAATATTGATAAAATCCAGTAGATACTCATCTTTGAATGTTTGTAAAGCCTTTGCTCTTACATCATTATCTGTAATAATCTGAGTGAAATTATTGGGAAGACTTCCTTCTTTTTGAAAAAGATTAGCTTTGAAGTGATGTTTGAGTGTATCGACAGACCAAAAATTTTGAGTGATTTTTTGTATGTAAAAAATACGTTCTTCGAGGGTTAAAGTCTTTGATAAAATGAGATTATGATGGGTAAAACTTACTTGTAAAAACATTATCTTCAATTCGTCAGTTAGCGACTGACGAATTGTAACATTTTGATTATCAGACATATAAGATATTTTCAAAATATCAAACTCACTCCAAGCATCATGAAATATTTTCATATACTTTAAGTTTGTTGCTCCAAATCCTTTTAATCCAGGAAGTTCATTTTGTAATTCTTCTGAAAGTCGTTCTAATACTTTTGCCCCCCATTTTTCTTGTTTGGTCTTATCGGAAATGAGCTTTCCCACAGAAAAATACAAAGTCAATAATTCTTGATTTACGAGAATGGCAGCTCTGTATCTACTGTTTAGAATAGTAGATTTGAGGTTTTTAATAATTTCGGAATAATGGTTGGGTTCGTTCATTACGTTTTTTAGAAAATCAAAAATAGGAGAAAAAAGTAATTATTTCTAATTTGTGGAGATTGAACGAATTTACTCAAAACTAAGCAACTGACTTACAGGTATTTCCAAACCATCAGCAATTTCTTTCAAGTAGAATATTGAAGGGTTTATTTTACCGTTTTCTAATCTTTCAACGCTTTGACGGTCTTTGAAACAAGCACGGGCAAGGTCAGATTGACTCCAATTCTTTTCAGAACGTAGTTTCACCACATTTTCTCCTAATTTATTTAAGAATTCCCTTTTAAATCCAATATTGTCAGATTTAGAGAAGAGCAAAGAGGTTACCACTTTTTAAAGCCTGAACGTGGACGATGAATAAATGAGAACGGTTTTTTAGTAGAACATTTTTCTTTTATATCTTTCCATTCTTTAATTAGAATCTCTACCATTTGCCAGTATGTATAACCACTTTTAGGTGGTGATATGAAAAACATTCCAATTCCATGTTTCTGAAAAAGGTCTTTTTGGAGTTTTTTACGATGGATATTTTTATCCTGTGTTATTACCACACCACCCATTTTACCAACTTGTGGAATCCATTCTTCATCTTTGACTCCTTTCCCATCATCTTTGCCAAATACATCTTTTATAGATAAAACTTCAAAGCCATCATCTAAGTGTTTTTCTAATATTTGTATTCCTCTTGCCAAAAAAGGAGATAAGTTTTCATCAATAAAAATTTTCATCAAGCGGCTCTAAGGTGAAAATCAATAGCATCTTTCACCTGCTTTGATGTAAGTTCAAAAATGTTAGCGATTACTTTTGGAGATTCTCCTGCACGATGGAGGTCAAAAATTGTTTCTGTCAAAACATTTGTATCACCAATAACGGGTTGTCCAAATTGCCTTTTAGGATCAATTACTATATTGTGATTTTTCCCAAGTGGATAGAATCGTGTTGCCAATGAATTCAAATCAAAGTCAATATTTTTACAAAAAGGTTCTAAAATCTGCTTTATTGTAATTTGTAAGCCTTTATCAGCTTCGATAAGCTCTCCACTTTCGTGATTAAAAAAAACATTTTTACTCCCTGTCAGAATATTAGATTTTGCAAAAGGGTATTTAGTTTGATATAAATTAGAAAGAGCTTCGTGTGCTTTATTTATTTTATCACTACTAACTCCGTTGAGTCTTAATTGATAAAATGTGTAAAATTCGATTAAAGTGTAGAAGTTAGTAACTTGTTCTTTACCATCACCTTTACTAAATTTACCACCACCATTTTTCACAAATTTTTCATTCCAATACTCTTTCATCCAACGCCTAACTTTGGCAGTTGGAAGTCTCAAAATAGAGGCAACATCAGGAATTGTATAGATTCCTGTTCCAATATCAAATATGTCTTTATTATCGAAGGTCAATTTTGTTTATTTTAATTTTGTAAAATTACAAATACGATACCAATCTAACGAAAAATATTAGAAATATATCTACGAATTCAAAAATTAAGATTTCAGTTTAATAACATAAAGCAATAGGCAAAAAATCTCAATTCGTTTATTGAATTGAGATTTTTCAAAATAAAATTTATTTACTATCTACTTCAAAAACTCATAAATCCCGGCGTCTCTTACACTCCATATATAAAAACGAATAATCTATTTCCCATCCGATTTTTTTAAAAAAAAGTAAGATACAATTATCCCAAAAGCACCAATAAATATAACTCTTTTCCAATCTACATCAGTTAAAGCATTTGA
>JAYUOX010000200.1:0-4436 GCA_043760595.1 Cytophagales bacterium | reverse complement strand
ATTGCCTGATTGATGTTGTTCGTTGTAACTCCACTTCTCTGCATCGTTTTTGAGTATTTTTGGTAACATTACACGACTCAGTACACTTTCTAAATTGTTGAACTTGTCTTTTTTGCGATTCTCCGAAACCCAAGCATTCAATTTTGCTCGTAAGGTAGGCAACAAAGAATAATCGATTGCGTTTGTGCGGGGCGTTTTTTGATGAAGCTGCAATATCCAATGGCAACACTTCGTAACCTTGACTTTCCAAATCAATGAACATTTGTCTGAATGCCACTCCGTCTTGGTTAGTAAGTAGTCCAGGAACGTTCTCTGCCACAACGTATGCTGGTCGAACTTCTCGGATAACTCTAAACATTTCGTCCCATAAATAGCGTTCATCTTCCGTTCCTTTTTGCAATCCTGCAACGGAAAAAGGCTGACAGGGAAATCCTCCTGAGAGTACGGTAATTTTGTCTTTATATCTTGTTCCATCAAAATCTTTTATATCAAAATATTTATCTGTTTTAGGAAAGTTCTTATCAAGTTTAGTTTGACACCATTTATCATTTTCGACCTGAAAAACGTTTGACCATCCACACCATTCAGACGCTAAATCAAAGCCCCCTATGCCCGTGAACAAACTTGCGTGTGTAAATTCACTGCCATTAACATAGTATTGTGGCAAGTGGGGGCTGACGGAAGTAATTGGTCTTTGTAACATAATTAAGCATCAGTTGTGGGCGGACGTAAACCACCAAGCATTAGTAATTATTAATTTTTCAAACGGGCGGACGTTTGGGCGAACGGATTTCAAAACCCACAACCACGCCAATCCCTTTTTGTTGGATGCAATCAATCTGAAAGACAATTACCCTCGTTCCATCAGAATTTTCAAGGCTTTGACAAGACAATTATGGTCAAATCCATGTTTACCATGCGTTAGGACAAACTTATGATTTAGCTGATAATCGGTAAAGTCCGTATCATCATCAAGAATCACATAATTTGTAACATAGTCATTCATTTGTAACCATGTTTCGATTTCTTCGCCACGTTTTGTGTTTAAAATTGGCGTTACATCAACGACATCAACAGGAATGCCTCGGACTTTAAACATAGATTTCATTCGTTCCAATCCAGCTTTACGCCACGTGGACGAAATGACAACTTTTGAGTTTGTAGTATCAGCAAGATAAATAAGACAATCAACGGCAAACGGGTCAAAAATAGCCCCAAATTCATCTTTGGACTTAAACCAACCGTTAGTTTTTTTCCACATTCCGTGGGCTTGGACACCGTAATTAGGAGTATTTAAGACCCCATCAATGTCAAGAAAAATTATATTCATAGCGAAATTTTGACAGCGGTAAGTTGAATGCACCCAATGTAGTATTGGCGAGATTGGGGGCGGATGTAAGTAATTGAGCATTTGGAACATAATTTATCTTTTGTTCTATCTATAATAATTTTAGTGAAGCTCCCTGCAATGCCTTATCGCAGGGAGTGGGTTTGGAATCGGAAAAATGAAGTTCTTTATGTTTTGACTTTTGGTCGTGAGTTATTTATACATTTTCGGCTACAATAAATTGCATTAGATTTCATGCCTTCTATGCTCAGGGAACAGTTCCTACATATCCGTTTTGAACCGTTACCAACCGTTGATGAAACTTTTTGTAAAGTTTCCGAACAGTTCATCAACGGTTCGTAACGGTTTGTTATCGGTTCATCGGAAATAAAGAACCGCTCATTTTCTGCTCCCATGAATTGAATAAAACTCATATTCAATGCTTGACAAGCTGCTTTGATATTAGGTAAGTATGTTCGGGCTTCAATGTGTTTGCCCTTGCGTGATGCACTTTCAAAGCAACTTGTGTACTGCCTTAATATTTTTGATGCCTCAAGTGTTTCAACCAGACTCATTCTGTCTCAGTGTATGAAACGGAATCTATTAAATATGATTCATTAATCGTTTTTAATGAATTTTGCTGGTCTTCTTTTTGGTAACGAATTTGACCTAAATACCATGTTGCCATTTTGTTAATTTATTAAAGTTGAAATTGTAAATTATAACCGTAAACTTTTGCAGCTCCAAAACACTTTTGTGAACCATTCCATGATTATCATTTATAGATAGATAGATAGATAGATGTTTTGTGTCTAAAATATATCCTAATTTTCGTATTTTGTGATGCAAGTAGTACCGCTTTTTTTCATCGGTTTTACACAGGACCTAATCGATTTTTTTGATAGTTTATTAAACCTTCTAATCCCAGAGATGCCATTGAAAATTTCTTAGAAAAATCATTCTTAGATAAAATTGTGTCTAAATTCCCTCTGAAAATTCTTACATCGGTTGAATAAATTCTGTTTTCAATGGTCAAAAAATCAAGTAAAAAAACGCAAAGATGTACAGGCATTGACATTTCAAAAGTTGCTTGAATTTGTAAGTAACGGGTCTTCGATTCAAATTTTTTTAACTGTTCTTGGACTTTTTGAGCCATCAAGAAAAATAAAATATCGGTTAATTCTACGTCCTGAGATTCTAAAACTGCCAATTCAAAAACTATTTCGTTCATAGTTTGACAAACTTCACAATATGTTTCATGTGAAATTTTTATTTTGATTGGCTTCGTGAAATTCGTATCCGTGAATTTCATTAAAATATAGTTTTCTTCCATTATTTTAAATCTTGAAGTTCTATAACTTTCCAGTAAAATCCTGTACACCTGGTCCGTTGGTCTTCGCCAAATTTTTCAATAATAACCTTGATGTGATCAATTAGTTCTTGTTTATCCTTGAATTTTTTTTCAAAGTTATACCAGACTTTTGCTTCAAATCCCATTCTTTTACGAGATGCCTGAACTTGTACTTGTTCTTTGAAATTTGGATTTTTGCGAGCAATAAAATAATTTTTTAGAAAGAAATCAAGGCTTGAATATAGTTCCGCACCGTGCATCAAAGCATATCCATTTTGATTGATTGAGACTAACAGCAAATCTGTATTGTTGCCATATTTATTGTTAGTGAAAAAATCCATCGTGTAAGAACTTTCGAGATAACCATTCCTCAGCATTCGTGAAATATATGACTCTAAAAGTTCTTCTTTGTTTTTTGCTTCGTTGTGTCCAATAAATTTTGAATAGCCAACAAAGGGGTTTTCACGGTCATCTTGGTAAAATTCATGGCGAAAAGTGGCATTGTGCCTGTCGCCTTTTGGATATATCGGCATTATTGTAAGGGTAAATGTGGATAACTTTCTAAAAACTGTGGATAACTTTTTATTTTTTTTATAAAATCTTAAAAAAATACAATCGCTGTTCTTGTACAAGTACATTTGTACTTGTAACATCTTGTAACATCTTTATAAAGAATTGTTTAGGTTTTTATACTAAAAACCCCTAACAGATTAACAGTAGCGAGGCTCACAAAAAAAATGCTCCTATTTGGGCAGTTTTTGGTCATCACTCTAATTCTGGTAAGAGTGGCACTGGGTAAAGGAATCTCAGAAAGTAGCTACAATTTCAAAGATTCGAGAGTTATATCAAGCACTCAGGAGGGGGCAAAGAGAATATGAATAGTAACATGAGTAAGAATTAAAATTGTGAATGATTTATGATATAAAAAGCATCGTCATAATGCTGGTAATACTCTTTGTGGGTGATTTCGGTGCAATCGGTAATATCTAAACGCTTTGTGGATTGCTCTATTAATGCGGTAAGATTTGATTTATAAATAATCACGGCTTCAAATCCTTGAATATCATCATAACATTTATACCATTGCCTTCCAGTGTCGGTTTTATTTAATTTGTAATATCTCATAGCCCAAAATCTTGGTCGTTGTCTTTGCCCCTAAAAGCTATTGCTGTTAGTGCTGCAAAAATAATGAGTGCGATTATCTTAATCATATCTGTTTTTTTAGGTTGTTTAAGTCGTTTTGGACAATTTTATAATCATTGTGAACAGTGAGAATCATATAAATTCCTAATGCTAACAATAGTAATGCAGAGATGAACCCTAAAAGGGCTATTTCAAGTAAATATTTGTCGATAAAATTTATGTTATTAGCGGTTATTACGGTATTTATTCCATAGATAGATTCCTATTATGCAAACTATCAAGAAATTATAATGCTTCGTTTTTAGTCATTACCCATGATTATATCTACTATATAATCATACTTCGAAACGATTTCGCAGAACAATGCTCCTGCTAACATTCCTGCACCCAGTAACAAAAAGCCCATTGCGAGCGGGTCGCTTATAAATGCGTTAAATAATTCGATAATTTTTTCCATTTTAGGTAAGTGTTTAATGATTGACAAGTTGGGGGATGTAATAGCGAGTTCAAAAAACTTCTCAAAACTATACGCAACACGCAACTTCACCGACGCATCCCTAGAATGCAAAAAGAACCTCAATTCACTGGATCTGCATATAATCCACGTATACCTGG
>JAYUOX010000199.1:0-13125 GCA_043760595.1 Cytophagales bacterium | reverse complement strand
CTGACGAAAGGTTTTCAGTTTCTTTGTATTTACTGTAAAGAGCTTCTCGCTCGAGGGTAAGTTTGTTGATTTCTTCTTGTGCAAAGAGAAAGTTTATTGATACGAAAAATAAGAGCGTGGATAAGAGCGATTTCATTTGGTTAAGATAAAGGTAAAAATCCCGCAAAAGTGTTTGATGTTTTGCGGGATTTGAATTTTCAGAGAAATAATTGACCCCAAAAAATTAGCCCTTCCAAGGGTTCAAAACCCTTGGAAGGGATTTCAGTGAGTATGGCTTGAACAACCATCACAATTTACAAGCTATGTCGCTGAAATTCAACGCCTTTGATTTCGGAAACATCCAATAATTTAATTCCATAACGCTGAAATGCAGGTGCTTCGAGTTCGTCTTCGGTTGGGATTTTTTGACAGAAGGCATCAATCATTTTTCTTAAACGAAGGGTGTCGTCCTCTCGATGCGTGAACACTACGGGTTCGGGTGCTTTTACTGCCTCTTTTTCCTCTTCTACGCTGTTCTTTATTTCTGTTTGGCTCGTTTGTATTTCTTCAACCACCAAAACGGGGGCTTCCGCAACGGGTACATCTTTTTTATCAAATCCTGCGGCAATGACGGTGATGCTCATTTGCTCACCGAGGGTTTCGTCAATGATAAAACCTAACTTGAATCCTTTGGCTTGCTGCCCACCGATGGCTTCCATGATGTGTGAGGTAATGGCTTGTTGTTCTTTTACACCCATCACTTTTTGCATACTGGTTGCTACGGTAACCAAAATACGTTCTGCTCCTCTAATGTCTCGATTGTTGAGTAATGGTGAATCCAGGGCTTTTTCAATAACTTCTTTGGCACGGTTTGGACCTGACGCAGTTGCCTTGCTCATCACGGCTTGCCCTGCATCTTTCAATACTTTTTTTACGTCCTTGAAATCAGCATTGACTTTTCCTGATTTTGTAATAACCTCTGCTACTGACTTAGCGGCATTTGCTAATACATCATCAGCGTGTTCAAAGGCTTCAAGGATGTTGAGGTCTTCAAAAATTTCGAGAAGTTTGTCGTTTAATACAACCAAAACAGTATCACACGTATCTTGGAGCATTTTGATACCCGCATTGGCAGCATCAATCTTATCCGTGCCTTCCCATGAGTAAGGGGCTGTTACGATGGCAACGGTAAGAATATCTAAATCCTTCGCAATTTTTGCAATAACTGGGGCTGCTCCCGTACCCGTTCCTCCACCCATACCTGCGGTAATGAAGACCATCTTTGTACCGTTTTCTAAGAGGGCTTTTATGTCAGCGGCACTTTCTTCGGCAGCTAATTTTCCTTGTTCAGGTTCTGTTCCTGCCCCGAGTCCTTCGGTCAGAATTGCTCCTAATTGTAGTTTATTAGGTACTTTATTATCGTTAAGAGCTTGTAAGTCAGTATTGCACACCACAAAGTCCACGTCTTGGATTTCCATTTCGTACATATGCTCGACGGCATTGCTACCGCCTCCACCTACGCCAATAACTTTGATGATATTTCCTTGCTTTTCGGAAGCAAATTCGATGTTGTGATCGTAAAAAGACATAATTGTTTCAGGTAAGGATTATTTTAATTTCAGATCTGAGATGGCGGCTGTTGCTGTTTCGGAATTCGGATTTTGTTTTGCTAAATTTGCTCTTATTCTTTCTCTTTTTAAACGATATATTTTCTGCTAAATTATTGATACAGAATGACAAAGAGGAGCAAATAGCTGATAGACAAGTATTTGACACTAAATAGCTATCCAAAATTAAGAGATTTTTTTGAATTTACGGATAAAGTTTCAGAAATTTTTGAAAGAAAAATTTTAAATAAATTTATTTACCTATGCAAAAGTTAAAGTTTTTACTAATCATATTCGTGTTAATTGTAGCCCTTTACCAAATCCCAAATTTTGTAGAATGGTTTTTTAATCATAGTCGTTTTAGGCATATTTCTGTGAACAGGATTTTAACCGAGCGTATTTGCGATGCCTTCGGAATTTTTGTCGTTCTGTTTTTTCTGTTATCAATTACCTACAAAAAATATTGGAATGGTCAGATTTTCAAAAAGGTAATCTCATCTTTTTCTTTCGTTGTTGTATTTTCAATTTGTTTTCTTTTAATCAAAGAAGTCTATTTTAATTTTAGAGCGTTAGATAGACTGTATGACTACTACAAACAGAATATTGGGATTCTGGGTAATGTCTTCATGGCAGATGATACCTTGGGGCATCGTGGCGTACCCAATGGTTCGGGCATGAGTACGTTTCCCTTAGAAAATAATTTAATTCAAGTCCCTATTCAGTTAAATGAAGAAGGTTTTAGAATACCTACAAACAAAAAATCGGTTGATTCAGATACGCTGATGATGTTTTTGGGTTGTTCATTCACTTGGGGGGACTATTCTTTGGCAGAAGAAAACTATTCCTCTCAGGCAACTAATCTATTAAAAATCAGGGCTTTGAATTGTGGAGTTGATGCCTATGGATTGGCTCAGATATTACTTTTGGCAGAAAGGAAAATTGAAAAATATCGCCCTCAAATTTTATCAATTCAATACTCCCCGTGGTTGGCGGATAGGGCGAGATTCATGTTTTTCCCCTCAGCTCATGGGGTAATGCCTTTTCCTTTTATTGCAAAAAATGAGAAATCTGAATTTTATGTTCACGAGCCTTTTTTCCGTTCATCTTTGTATAATCCTGAATATAAATATTTCAAAACCTCCCCAAAAACACTTTCAGATAAGATTTCATTCTTTTTCAAAGTTGGTTTTCCAGTAGCCATTCTCGATAGCTGGAAAAGGAGTATCGCTCAGTGGAAAATGTATGTAGGACTTTTACCCATGTCCGAACCTGATAATCAACAGATTGAGAAGTTTGTTTATGAAAGAATATACGGGCTTTGCAAAAAATATAAGGTAAAAATGGTGGTACTGAACATTGGAGGATTTGGCTATTCGGATGAGCAACGGATGAGTAACCATTATGACCGTAAGCATTTTCAAGAAACGATGAGTCCTGAACTCGTCAAAAATGTTACTTTTATTGATGCAGATTCTGTTTTGCGTAAGGGTATTCTTCCGAAAGAAAATTATTCAAAATATGTGCAATGGGGTAAAATTAGCCCAACAGATTCGATTATTTATGACAATCACCCCAATCCGATGGCTCATAAAATTATTGCCAATACTTTGGTCGAAGGAATGAAAAGTAAGTGATTATGAAGGTTATCCTGATAATAGACCTCCTGAGTTTTAAGATATTCTTCCAAAAAAATATCTCCAACCAATGTTTCTATAACTTTTGGTGTATTCTTCTGAAATCAAAAGAAATACATTTCAAATGAAAAAACACTTACTTATTTTATCTTTTATCTTACTCCAATACCAAATCACCCTTTCTCAATCCCCAAAATTTACTATCAGCGGAACCGTGAAGGAGAGTGGGAGTGGCGAATTGCTCCCAGGTGTGAGTGTGTATGTGCAAGGGCAAAAGATTGGTACTCAGACCAATAACTACGGATTTTACTCCCTCACTATTTCCCAAAATACGGATGCCGTAGTGGTTTTTAGCTTTGTAGGCTACAAACAAACTATCAAAACTTTCACGGTCAAAAATCCAAAACAGGACGTTGAATTATCGCCCGATAATCGTCAGTTGGATGAGGTGAAGGTATTTGGCAATGCCCCCGAACAAGAGAAAATTTCTGAGACTGTTCAGATGAGTAAGGTTTCGATTCCGATTCAGCAAATTAAAGAAATACCCGCTTTCATGGGCGAGAAGGACGTTTTGAAGGTTTTACAGTTGATGCCAGGCGTTCAAAAAGGCTCAGAAGGTAATGCTGGAATTTACGTCCGTGGTGGTGGACCTGACCAAAATCTCTTGATTCTTGACGATGCCCCCGTATATAATGCCTATCATTTATTCGGTTTCTTTTCAGTCTTTAATGGTGATGCCCTCAAAAGCGTTGAATTGACCAAAGGCGGTTTCCCAGCTCGTTATGGTGGACGTTTATCTTCCGTTATTGAGATGCAAATGAAAGATGGAAACAAGGAAAAGCTCCAAGTTGAAGGAGGTATCGGTCTGATTGCCAGTCGATTGGTGGTGCAAGCTCCTATTTCCAAAAATCATAAATCATCTTTTTTGATTTCGGGAAGACGGACGTATGCCGACCTTCCTGCAACGTTTTTTATTCCTGCCCAAAACAAAGGAACGTTTTATTATTTTTATGACCTCAACGCCAAAGTGAATTATGATTTTGGAAACAAAGACCGATTGTTTCTTTCGGGATATTTTGGAAGAGATAAAGGAGCCGTGGCAGATGTACAAGGCAACCGTACATTGAACGCAGGCTTGAATTGGGGAAATGCCACAGGAACGCTCCGTTGGAATCATATTTTTAACGAAAAACTGTTTTCAAACGTCTCGTTGATTCATAGTTCGTACGATTTTGAGACGAGTATCAACAATCAAACCGCTACGATTGCCAGTAACACGTTTGTCTATAATCTGAGTTACACGAGTAGTATTCAAGATTTTGGAGCAAAGATGGACTTCGATTTCTTCCCAAATTCTCATCACGATATTAAGTTTGGCGGACAAGTAACGGCTCACCGTTTTATCCCTTCGGCTTTGGTGATTTCGGATGCCGCCGCTGATACGGTTCGTGAAGCTACGACTATTATTGATGCTATCGAAACGGGTATTTATGTGGAAGATACTTACAAACCCGTCTCGAATCTTCGGATAAATTTGGGTTTAAGATTATCGTCTTTTGCGACTTCAACGGTATCTTACCAAAACCCCGAACCTCGTTTGGCGATTGCTTGGACGTTGCCAAAAGACTTTGCCATCAAGGCATCTTTCGCCACGATGAATCAGTACATTCACTTGTTATCAAACTCAGGAGCGGGACTTCCCACGGATTTATGGGTGCCTTCTACGAGTAATGTTAAACCCCAACGGTCTCAACAAATTGCGTTTGGTTTTGCCAAAGACTTGACTGATAAGGGTTTAACTGTTACGTTGGAAGGTTATTACAAAACAATGGACAATATTATTTCCTACAAAGAAGGTAGTACATTTGCTACGCTTTCTGTGGATGGTCCACAGGCTTTGGCGAGAAGTCAGGTCAATGTGATTCCGTTTGAAGAGAAAGTAACGGCAGGGCGAGGTTGGTCGAAAGGGGCAGAATTATTGATTCAGAAAAAATCAGGAAAATTGTCGGGTTGGATTGGTTACACGCTTTCGTGGGTCGAACACCAATTTGATGAGTTGAATTTTGGTAATAAATTTTGGGCAAAATACGACCGCCGACACGATGCTTCAATCGTAGGAATTTATCACATCAAACCCAACATTACAGTCTCTGCTACGTGGGTGTATGGTACGGGCAATGCCCTCACGCTACCCGATGCAACCTATCGTTCAGGGTATAAAATTGCGGGCGTTGATCAAGCGGGCGTGGCGGCGGTTAATTATCGTGGCGAGTTTCGTGAGTTGCCAGATTATGGTGAAAGAAATGCGTTCAGAGCCGCTCCATATCATCGTATGGACGTTGCTGTGCAGTTTCGCAAGCAAATGAAACGCCATGAACGCACGTGGGAGTTCAGTATTTATAACCTCTATAATCGTCAGAATCCGTATTTTTATGATTACAGAAGTCAGTATGACCGCACAACGGGGATTACGAATAAGACGTTGAGTCAGTATTCAATTTTTACGATTTTACCGTCTTTGTCTTATAGTTTTAAATTTTAAATAGCCCCCCTAACCCCCAGAGGGGGAGTTTTGTTCGTCCGAATTTGGGAAGGCAAAGTTCCCCTCTGGGGGTTAGGGGGCTTGACTATATCAATATGAAAAATTCACTCTTTTTCTTTTTTCTCGCATCAACTTTCCTACTAAGCTCTTGCAAAAGTTTAGTAACCGACATTGATATTCCTTACGAAGACCGTTTGGTGGTTCAGTGTTTTATTTCGCCCCAAGATACCCTTTTGGAGGTTTCCGTTACAAAAACAGCTCCCGTAATTGGGGAAGTTTTGGACGGTGCAGAACGTTACCCAAATATCCTAAATGCCACTGTGGTACTAACGGACGGGCAAAAATCCGTAACTATTCCCTACAAAACTCTACAGTTACCTTCGTCGTATGATGCGGATGGTGAATACATTTTCACGGCACGTTCGAGGTATTATTTATCGGCAAAAAATCTCCCGATTGTGGTGGGTAAAACTTATACTTTGAAAGTCTCAGCCCCAGGTTTTACATCCGTAGAAGGCTCGTGTTTGATACCTACGAAGGTGGTTGCCGAGAAAGATATTGCTTCTATCCAAACCTCAGTAACAGGTCCAGCAGGGCGTGGAGGCGGTGGTGGACCAAATGGTGGTGGAAATACACTCATCACTTACCCAAGCATAGAAGTCCGTTTCAAGGATATTGTGGGTGAAGAAAGTTTTTATAGCGTAGGACAATTTTTCTATCAAAAAGGAACATATTTGGATGCCACAGGAGCAAAAAAACTACGTGTAAACTGGACAACTAAATACGAATACATTGCCGACAGAGGACAAGAAAACCAAACATTGATTGCTCAGGCGTTTGATTTGAGGTCTTTTAACAATTTTAGTTCCTTTGGTGGTGGAGGCAACGGAGGCGGAGGTCCAAACGGTGGGGGCGGTCAGCAAGGAGGAGGTAGTACCATCGCTGTAACTGTTACAGACCGCTACAACGAAATCTACGTAGCCAATACTGATAAGGCATATTATTTGTACAACACCGCCATCGACAAAATCCGTAAAGCCAACGGGAATCCCTTTGCCGAACCCGTTTTGACTTATACGAATATCAAAAATGGTTTGGGCGTAATGGCGGGGCATAATCAGAGTCGAATTGTGGTAAAGGTGAATTGAGAGAGTGAAGATTTGATTTTTTTGCTGTTGTTGGTTTTCCATTAGGTCAGATGGGACTGGTCGTAGGTTTATCGAAGCGTTCCCACGACCAAGTGAATTTTGAAAATTTGTAATAAAGCGAATTTAAGTTTTAGTAGATACTTGATTAATATTTTAGCCAAAAATAATTAATTTTTTAGCTAAAATATTAATTAAATTCATTATTTTAGCCAAAAATTACAAATATTATGGCTAAAATAATTGGTAGAAAGGAGGAAATTACGCTTCTGCAAACGCTTCAACAGTCAGACCGCTCCGCTTTTGTGGCTGTTTATGGTCGTCGAAGAGTTGGTAAAACATACTTGATTCGCTCATTTTTTGAGGAAAAATTTACGTTTCAATTAACGGGTATTGCCAATGTTGAAACCGAACAACAACTTACTAATTTTCATTCGTCATTAGTAAGAATTTTTCCAGAATTTGAAGATAATCCTCTTGCCAAAGACTGGTTTCAAGCATTTCAGCAATTAATGACCGCCATCGAATCATTGAATCAATCTGAAAAAAAGGTATTATTTATTGATGAATTACCTTGGTTAGATACGCCCAACTCTATGTTTATTCCTGCCTTAGAACATTTTTGGAATAGTTGGGCAAGTACACGAAACGATATTATCTTAGTTGTCTGCGGTTCGGCTGCCTCATGGATGATTAATGAACTCATCAATAATACAGGAGGCTTATACAACCGTGTTACGCATCCCATTCAGATCGAACCTTTTACTTTATCAGAATGTGAGGCTTTTTTTCAAGCAAAATCTCCTGGCTATGACCGTTATCAACTAATCCAACTTTACATGGTTTTTGGAGGTATTCCATTTTATTTGGATTTTATAGATACCTGTAAAAGTGCTACTCAAAACATTAACGACCTCTGTTTTTCAACAAAAGGACGACTCCGAAACGAATTTCAAAAATTGTATGCTTCACTTTTCAAAAAAGCTGATAAACACATTGCTATCATTGAAGCCCTTGCTCAAAAATCAAAGGGACTTGAACGTGATGAATTACTAAAAACTGCCAAATTATCCAATGGAGGCACTACAACCGCTATTTTACGAGAATTAGAAGAAAGTAGTTTCATTAGAAAATATAATTCTTTCGGAAAAGCTAAAAACAATTCCATCTATCAATTAACAGATTTTTACTCTCTCTTTTATTTGAAATTCATTAAAAAAACCAGTTTATTTGACGATGATTTTTGGATAAATGGTATTGATACGCCCGAAATTAGAGCATGGTCTGGCTATGCTTTTGAGCAAGTTTGCTTATTTCATACATCTCAAATCAAAAAAGCCTTGGGTATTGCTCACGTACAAACGCAAACCTCTGCATGGCTTGGAAGCAACGGCAATGACAAAGCCCAAATAGACCTAATCATTGACCGCCGAGACCAAGTAATTAATCTTTGTGAAATAAAATTTTCTATCAATTCTTTTACCATCGAAAAAGATTACGCTGAAAATCTTCGTAAGAAAATGGGTGTTTTCAAAGATGCTACGAAAACATCAAAAGCTCTTTGGCTCACTTTTATTACTACGCATGGACTAACGCAAAATAACTATTCTCAATCATTAGTTCATCAATCGCTTACGATGAATGATTTGTTTGGGTAGATAGCCTAAGTTTCTTTGTTAGTTGCCCGCATAATACGAGCAACTAATTTTATGACTCCACACTCGAAACTCTCAATTCCAAACTCCTATTATTTCCCCATCACAATAGTAACCCGACGATTTTTCGCTTTCCCCTCTGGCGTACCATTAGACACCAACGGAGTCATTTGTCCATGTGCAATAATCGAAACCCGTCCATCTGGGAAGTTGCTTGATGATTTTTTCTCTAACCATTGCTTCACGGCAAAAGCACGGTCTTCTGATAATTGCATATTCTTGTTTGGGTCGCCCGCATTGTCTGTGTGTCCGTGAACTTCTACTTTCAAATTTGAAGCAACTACCAAGTCATTAAACAAGTTTTGAAGTGATCTTTCAGCCTGTGGAGTCAAACGATTACTGCCCGATTCAAACTCAATATTCCAAGATTTTTCTGCCACCTTTTCACGAATAGCATCGTCTGAATTAAACGTAACTTTATCAGCAGAAGCCATATTGGTTGTGCGGGAAGCCACATTTTTGATGTAACTCAAATCAATTACTTCGTCTGCCGAAGGATAAGACGGCATTAATTTAGGGTACAATTTCTTGGCAATATCTCCAAAAACAGTATAAACAATTTTGAAAACATTGGTACTTCCCTGACCCATTCCGAACAGTTCAAGATTATCGCCCAAATTATGTACTCGTGAACCGCCCAATTCTACAACCTTGCCTTGTTTGTCGGCTTCGGTTACGCCATTGTAATATTTCACCCAATAATCACCCGTTTCTTCGTTGTAAACTTTGGCAGAGATTTCACCCGCTTTTTTCAGAGCTACGGAATATGATTTCACTTGGTCGCCACCTTTGGCGATGGCATCAATCATATTTTCAACCGTTTTACGATTGTCTTCCATGTGTTTTTTTATTCCAATAATTACGCAGGGCATCTGTGAGCGGTATTCTTTGGTAGAAACAATGGAAACTAATCCACCTTTTTTCTCCGCAATCATCACATCCCCAGGAGTCCACGTAGCTACTGAATTGATAGCTACTTTCTTGGTTTCGCCCGTGGCTTTTCCGTTCAGAACTACAGGTCTATCTTCTGAATAATCAGAAATGTATTTTTGTGCGGCATCAATATATGAATCTGCCGAATAAAAATTCATGGCTTCGGGGTCGTAAGTTTTTTCATCGGGATTTACTTTGATTCCGTTGTCTCCGCACCATTTTACCACAATATTCCAATCGCCATCACGCAAATAGGCAGCACACAAACCGCCTTTGGCAGTCTGCGGATTTTCTTTCCAAGCCTGTGGTCCCATCAGTTTGTCTTCGCCCAAGGATTTACCACAAGTATAAATAATCTGAGCCTTGTACTCTGGTCCAATTTTCTCTAATTCAGGTTGCAGACCCGCCATGAAAGCGGGTGCACCATCGCCCATAATTGAGACAAATTGTGTTCCTTCCGTAGTGGCTGGATTGCTTTTATATTCATTGGCAAATTTGATTAACGAAGCCTGCATTTGAGGCACATCGTCCTGACGAGTAAGGGCTAAGTTCACGCCATTTTTTGCCATCAATGAGTTTTCAGTTGTATTTGCTCCACCATTTGCAAACATTACTCCCATTTGGGCATTCCAAGCCCATAATTGCCAACGAAGGGCTGGACTTGATAAGTTTGCAGGTTTGTCAGAAGGCATATCTGCCTGTTGAACAGCCGTAGCAGCATTTTTAGGGGCATCGGGTAAATCTATTTTGCCAACTTCTTGCGATGATATTTCAGTCTTTTTCAAGACCATTCCGCTGTCTAAGACCAGCCATTTTAGACCCCAAAGGAGTCCGAGGATAAGGACGGTAACTAAAATTCTTCCTGGTACGGTTAATTTGTTCATGGTTTTAAGTGTTTTATGATTTTAATAATAGTTTTGGTAAAAATTCCCCTTCTGGGGGTTAGGGGGCTACAAATCCAACAAAAATCCAATCGTAAAGTTGGCTTCCCAATCAAACACAAATTGCTTGCAACCCGTTGATTCTGCGATAGATTTATAGATATTTAAACCCGCTTTTGATTTGGCATTATCTAAATTATAAGTTGATGGAGCATCCAAAACCGTATAACGTTCTTTGCCTTGACGAACCTTTTTTGCTAATTCAAAAGGTACGCCTCCGATGATAAAACATACTTCACGTTTGCCAGAAGGGATTTGTTTCGTTTTTGCTTTTACCTCCGCAACCACCACATCATCAGAAACATTATTCTGAAAATATTTTGCTCCGTAGGTTTCAATGGCTGAAATTTTACCGCCTTCTTTCCATGAAATTTTCGTATTTCCAGAACCAATATCCGCTACAAAAGAGTTATCGGCAAATTTGGCAGGTTGAACACATTTCAGGGCTAATTGCCCTTCTTTTTCAGGCGTAACGGTATTTACGAAGTATTTTAAAGATTTCAAAACGTTGATAATTTTTTGCGTTCCTTCGGCTTTTGTTGCTCCTGAACTTACTACGAAGTGAATATCACGACCACTTACGCCATAGTCCAGCATTCCTCCGATGTATTTTTTTAGACCGATTCTGATATCGTCTTCGGAAGCCATATTTTCAGTAACCAAACTATTTCCAAATTCGGCTTTTTCTTGTTTCCAGTTTTTATCAGCATCAATTCTAATAATAAATGAATTGAAACCCGACGCTCCTAATTCGACAACGCCCTTCAATTTACCCGCAACGGGTCCAGGAGGCGTGTAATTGAAGGCAGTCTTTTGTCCACCGTCAGAGGCAGAAGATTCTGAACTTGAAGACGAGCTACTTGATTCAGAAGAACCTGCTGAACTTTCAAGATTTGATTCTGAGGTCGTTGTGGAGGTTTCAGTTGTTGCTTCGGGGGCTAATTTTTTGAGAACTTCGTTTCCTCCAAACATTTTGAAGCCAAAATAAATGGCGGCGATAATAATTGCGGTGATGATTAATCTGCCCGCTACGGTTAGTCTTTGCATGGTTTTAAGTTATGAGCTATGAGTTGTGAGCGATGAGTTGTGAGATAGATTAATCTCAAAACTCATCGCTCACTGCTCACTACTCAGTTAAATATATTCTAAAAGTACATAAACTCTTGATTTCTTACAATTTTGATTAGGTTATTCGGTAATTCTGTCTTGTAATTTTGTAAAAAATAAGGATGAAATTAAAAAGAAACCCTCTCAAAGGTGATTTTGAGAGGGTTTCTTTTTAATTTCCGTTTAGTAAATTATGCTGTTAAATTTTTCAAAACGGACTTTCTTCTTCTTGAAATTGTAGCCTTTTCACCGTTAGTCATCGTCAAAAGATATTCTTCTGGATTATAGTTTTTTACATGACTTGGGTTAATCATGTACGAGCGATGCACTCGTAAGAAACCATGCGTTTCTAAATGATTTTCAAAAAACTTAATGGTATGAGCTACCACTTTTTCTTTGCCGTGTTCCAAATAAAAGGTTGTGTAATTAACATCTCCTTTCAGCAAGACTACGTTTTCAATCAATACCTTTTTTAAGGTTTTTTGATTGATGATTAATAGGGCATTATTGCCCTTTTGTTGATACGTTTTCATTATAGATAATTTTGATGTGTAAGTGATGAGACATGAGCGATGAGATATGAGTCTGTAATTTGTTGGTTATCAAATAATTATTACATCTTACGAAATACACTCATATCTCATCGCTCTTTTAAAATCCAATTTCAATTTTACTGGTTGCTGTATTAAATTTCAATTGCCCAGTACCTCTGTATTCTAAGTTTTTGGCAATACCTATTCCGCTTAGAGTTACGATGTGATTGTTGTCAATAATCACATAATCACCCAATTGAGGAACACGACCTACATTCCAAGTAGAATTGGCTCCCCAAGGTCCCGTTACCACACTGATAACCAAAGTCGAAGTGGCTACCCCTTGAAATTCATACGCCCCCATATCTACTAAACCACCCGCAAATCGCCTTAAATTTCCATCTAAATCCTTGTCTGTCAAAGAGATAGTACCATTACTTCCTCGGTCAATTACCAACGAATTAGCCTTCAAGCGATAGTCTCCCGTGGTATTAGGAACTAAACTAAAAGCAGCAGGATTGACTAATTGTGGGTCAATCGTAAGATTGCCTACTCCCGAATAACCACTCTGTATTATCGAATAAGTAATGATAGATTGGGCATCATTGAATGGGCTTGCATTTCCCCAAAGAATCGAATTTTTGATAATGGGCTGACTGACATTAGCATTATAAATACCTCCACTAAATCCTCCGTTGCTGGCAATGGTGCAGTTGGTTAGGACTGGACTGGATGAATTATTATAAATCGTCCCTAATGCCTTGTTGGCTGACATTAATACGTTATTCATCGTAAAATTACTGGTAGTTTGGGCATAAATAGCAGAGCCAAAAGTTGCTTCATTATTTGAAATATCACATTCACGAATCGTTGGTGTACTGGAATCTAAACAATAAATACCTCCGCCAAACCAAGCCGCATTTTTGATAATAGTACAATTTGCAATGATTGGCATACCAGCATTATCAATCAAAATACCTCCTCCTGTT
>JAYUOX010000198.1:0-13146 GCA_043760595.1 Cytophagales bacterium | reverse complement strand
ACTATACAGCAGTTAGTAAGAAACGGCAGAGAGCAATTGACTTTTAAATCAAAGTCTCCAGCCTTAGATTCTTGTCCACAACGTCGTGGTGTGTGTACAAGGGTTTATACAACTACGCCAAAGAAGCCAAATTCGGCTATGCGTAAAGTAGCCCGTGTACGTTTAACCAACGGTAAAGAAGTAAACGCCTATATTCCAGGCGAAGGACACAATTTGCAAGAACACTCAATCGTCTTGATTCGTGGTGGTCGTGTAAAAGATTTACCAGGTGTACGTTATCACATTATCCGTGGAGCCTTAGATACTTCGGGTGTAAATGGTCGTCGTCAGCGTCGTTCTAAATACGGTGCAAAACGTCCTAAGCCAGGTGCAGTAGTAGCACCAGTAAAGGGTGGAAAAGGCGGAAAGAAAAAATAATTTGAAAATTTGAGAATGAGTTAATTTGAAAATTAAATGCAATTTTGTCAAATTATCAAATTATCAGATCTTCAAATTCAAAAAACAGTCCAGTATGCTCAGTTAAGGCAGAAGGTGGGCTAAACTTAAAAAATTAACAAAGACAATGAGAAAGTCAAAACCAAAGAAAAGATATGTGTTACCTGATCCTAAATTTAAGGATGTAATGGTAACAAAGTTTGTAAATAATTTGATGTATGATGGTAAAAAATCAACGGCATTCACGATTTTTTACGGTGCATTAGAAAAAGTTGAAGATAGAACAAAGGAGAAAAACGGTTTAGAGCTATTCAAAAAGGCTTTAAATAATGTTATGCCTGCGGTAGAGGTTAAATCTCGCCGTGTGGGTGGAGCTACGTTCCAAGTGCCAACGGAAGTACGTGCTGACAGAAAATTGTCAGTAGGTATGAAATGGTTAATTCTTTACGCTCGTAAGCGTGGGGACAAGACTATGATTGACCGTTTGGCTAATGAAATCATGGCAGCCGCAAAAGGCGAAGGTGCAGCAGTTAAGAAGAAAGATGATACGCACCGTATGGCAGAAGCTAACAAAGCATTCTCTCACTTCAGATTCTAATTCAATTCACAACAACGAGATACACACAACAAAAAAAGCGAAGACCGAGAGGTTTTCGCTTTTTTTGTTTTAGGAATTACTTACTATTTCTTAAAGCCTCATTGGTAAGTAACCTGTACAAATTAAACAACGTATTGATTTGGTGAAACTATTGATACCTTTTGATTCTTTTGTGGTGAAAAACAAACATCGTTTAATTACATTCGACTACTTATTCTTATATTTAGGATTCAAACAAAAAAATTCTTCATGGATACCAAATTACAGATACTCTTTGATGTTCTCGAAGCCTCAAAGACGGATTTATTGGAACAAGTAAGCCAATTAAGCGAAACTCAACTCAATTGGCAAAGTCAAGCAGATAAATGGTCTGTGGGGCAAATCATAGAACATTTGACCTTAGCTGAGAAATATATGTTAGTCAATATTACCAACAAACTCAGTAATCGTGAATCACTCATAAAGGTAGGGTTCAAAACCAAAGCTAAGTTGTTGTTGATGAAGGCAATCGTGCGGTCTCCGTTTAAACCCAAAGTAAAAGCTCCTGCCAGATTAGCTGCCGTGGCACAACATCAGGATTTGAATAGTCTTAAACCTATTTGGGCTGAAAAAAGGGTGGAACTAAAATCTATTCTTGAAGAAATAACGCCTAATTTATTAGATAAAAATTTAGCGAGCCATCCCTTGATTCCTGACTTAACAATCTTGCATGGTCTTGGTATTTTACAGGGACATTTTAATATCCATAAAAAACAGATTGAAAGCGTTATAAATGCAATGTGATTCATCTCATTATCTATATATTTTACCTAAATTCCGATGTCGTCCACCACTCAAAAAACTGAAATCCTTGCGGGTGTAAGCTCATTTCTGGCTACGATGTACATTATCGTGGTCAATCCTGCGATACTTTCTCAGACAGGAATGCCATTTTCTGCCGTGCTAACTGCCACCGTTTTATTGTCCTTTTTTAGTAGTGTAATGATGGGTTTATACGCCCGCAATCCGATAGTGGTAGCCCCAGGAATGGGGATGAACGCCTTTTTTACTTTTACCGCCGTCAAGGGGATGGGCATTACTTATCAAGTGGCGTTGGGTGCTGTGTTTTGGGCGGGCGTTTTCTTTTTGATATTATCGGTTTTCAATGTCAGAACGTATATCGTAAAAGCTATCCCAAAACCGCTACGATTTGCCATTTCAGCTGGTATTGGTCTGTTTATCAGCTTGATAGGTTTTGAAAATGCTAAATTTATTATCTCAAATCCTGTAACTTTAGTAGGTATTGCCAGCCTCAAAGACCCTATAATTTTAACGTTTTTGTTTGGATTATTTCTTACCTCAATCCTGATAATTCGTAAAGTACAAGGGGGAATAATTGTCGGCATTATTTTGACCACCCTACTCGCAATACCCATTGGTAGGTATTGGGGTGATGCTTCTGTTATCAATTTTGGACAAAAAACATTAGTCAATTTTCAAGGTGTTTTTGCTCGTCCTGATTTTAGTTTGATAGGACAATTGGACATCATTGGCTCAATGAAATTTTCATTTTTACCTATCATTTTTGCCTTTGTTTTTACTGACCTTTTTGATAGTCTTTCTACTTTCGTAGGACTTTCAGAAGCCTCTTATTTGTATGACGACAACGGCGAACCTCGCAATATCAAACAGTCCCTTTTGACCGATGCCGTGGCAACTTTGTTGGCAGGGATTCTCGGCACAAGCCCAGGGACGGCGTACATAGAATCGGCGATAGGCATTGAACAAGGCGGACGACGTGGATTGACCGCCATCACGGCAGGGGTATTATTTTTGCCTTTCATATTTTTGTCGCCTTTATTGTCCGTTATTCCAGCTATTGCTACTGCCCCAGCCTTAGTAATCGTGGGTGTTTTTATGATAAAACCCATCACCAAAATCACTTGGACAAAATTGGATGATGCCATTCCAGCGTTTCTGGCTATGATTTTGATACCTTTTTCGTATTCCATTACTCAAGGAATCATCTGGGGATTTTTGTCTTGGACAATCCTGAAAGTAGGAACAGGGAAATACAAAGAAGTATCGATAACCCTCTGGATTATCGATTTATTTGCGATTGGGGCGATGTTTTTGGTACCTTAAAATCAAAAAAGGGGAGCTATTTGACCATTCAAATAGCTCCCCTTTTTTGAAAATCTTATTAATTAATTCGTAATCATATTAGCTTGAGAAATCACATAACCAACTGGTTTTGAAACATATACACTTTTTCTTTCTGTTACTTTGCGACTCACTTCATACACCTTCAAGACTTCATACACAATCCCGATTGTCCAAACCGCTAAGGTTGGCAACACCACAATCCACCAGTCAAAATAGTATTTTCTTACAGATTCAAACAAAAAATTACAGGCAGTCAAAAGCATTCCAAAAGGAAATGCACAACACAGAGAATTTAGTAATCCTACTAAAAGCAAATCTTGGTTTTCTCCTACAGAGGTACGGACGATGTTTATCATTTCATAAAATTTTATGGGTATGTTACACTTACTTTGTTTATAAAGTAAACTTAACGGATATTCTATTAAAATTCAATACCTTTTAATAAATTTGGTTAAGTACTCTTCTGAAAATAGTTTACGTTATTCCTGTCATATTGAACGAAGCGAAATATCTGTTTGGATTCGTTGACATCAGATGTTTCACTTCGTTCAACATGACAAATACTACAAACTAAATACTAAGTAGTACTTATACTATGGTTTTTGAAGAAACAATAACAAAGAAGATGCCAGTTTTCCAAACAGATACGATACGTATGCTTCCCATAAATATATGAACAAAAACTATTGATAATCAGCGAATTAACTTCTAAATTTAGTATCGGGATTTCTTCCAAAACAATAACCATATTCTATTTGGCGTTATTATTGAGTACTGTTAATCAATATGAGAACTTTTGTTTACATTTTTATTCTTACTTCTTGTGTCTCGGCATTAGCCCAAACGCCCGTTTTGCCTTTGGCGAGTAGTCGTGAAACTGCTAAAAAAGAGTTTTTAGCTGCTGATAATCAAGATGTTAAATTTCTTCCACTTTTTGGTAGTAAGAAAAAAGCCGAAGAAGAAATGCTTAACGCTACGGAGTTTTTGATAAAATGTGATAAAAGTTTCAAAGACCGCCTCGATGCCAGCAAATTCTTCGCAGACCGTGGTTGGGAATACCTCAATGAAGGACTTTTGGACACTGCTACCTACCGTTTTAATCTATGTTTTCTCTTGAATAAAGAAAATGTGGAAGCGTATTGGGGCTTAGGTTCAATCAGTTATCAGAAAGGGAATTTTGAAGAATCAACAAAATTATTGAGAAAAGGACTTTCGTTAGCCCCTGAAAATCCGACTTTGATGGTGGATATTGCCACAGTTCAGTTGGCGTGTTACAAATCAAAAAAGAATTGTGATGATATTGATGATGCCATCCGATTATTAGAAAAATCGCTCCAAGCTGACCCCTCAAATGCCAATGGTTGGCTAAAATATTCCATCGCCGAATTTCAATTAGAACATTACGACAAAGCCTGGGAATGCCTCCACAAATGTAGGAGTCTGGATATTTCGTTTGTAGATACCTCTTATTTGCAGGAACTTTTGGCTAAAATGGCTGACCCTGTTGGTTTTTTTAAGTAGTTCTATAAACCCCCAAAGTTTCCCCCACCGAGGCATACTTCACCACTTCCCCCAATACAATCACCGCTGGGTTTGAGAGGTTATTTTCTTCCGCAATCATCTTTAAATCTTTGGCAAGCCCCACTCCTACTCGCTGGTTTTCAGTTGTTCCGTTTTGGATAATGGCTACTGGTAAATCTTCTTTTCCTAATGTTTGACAAATTTCTGAAATTTGGGTCAATTTACTCATGCCCATCAAAACAACAATCGTAGCCGTAGTTTGCAAAGCAAGTTCCAAATCTTTTGAGAGTGAGCCATCCGTTTTTGTACCTGTAATTACCCAAAAACTTTCACTTACTCCTCTGGTTGTCAGGGGGATACCTGCATAACCCGCCGCCGCAACCGAAGACGAAATCCCAGGGATGTAGGCGGTTTCTAAACCAAAGTTTTTGGCATATTCAATCTCTTCCATCCCACGACCAAAGATGAACGGGTCGCCACCTTTTAGGCGTACTACGTGTCCGTACATATACGCCTTCTCGACAATCATAAAATTGATAGCATCCTGCGAATGACTCTCCCCTGGGCGTTTGCCGACGTAGATTTTCTCAGCTTCGGGTTTGCAATAATCTAATAATTCGTCCGCAATCAAGGCATCGTACAAGACGACATCGGCACTTTTCAATGCCTTTATTGCCTTGATCGTTATCAAATCAGGATCGCCAGGACCAGCCCCTACAATGGTAAGTTTGGGTCTGGGGTCTAAAGTATGGAAATGTTCTAAATTCTTCATAATTCGATGTTTGTAGTTCGATGTTCGATGTTCGGGGCTGAAACCAAACATCGAACATCGAATCACGACCCACTAAACAGCCACCAACTCCTCACGAAATGCTTTTGCCAAACCCAAAAATGCCTGAGCATCAGCGATATACGATTTGGCAAACGCTTGTGAAGGTTCGTTTTTATTAATTTGTAATACTAATTCTTGGAAGGTTTTTCCGCTTAAAGAAATATCGCCCGTTTCCACAAAATACTCTTGAAATTTATCAATTACCCCGCTTTGGGTCGAAGCACTCACTGATTTATCCAGTAACAAAGCCTTTGCCGCATTCACAAATACACTGTATGCGTGATAGATTGAATCGGCAAAACGGTTTTCTTCGTAAGCATCCTTTGTCCAATCAAATTTCTCCTCTGATTCCATCAACAAAGTCGCTACCAAATCAATGATTACTGATGCACATTCACCTACGCCAATTTCAGTAGCAAATTGCTCCGTTCCACCCCAATCAATGAAATCATCATCTTTCAAGGTCGTTAAATCAGCAACAGGTTTTAGTAAAGTATAAAAATATTTTTCTCCTTGACGGTCATAATAATCATTAAAATATTCGCCTTCGTTGGCATTTTCTTCGTAATTATTCAAGACCACTCTCAACACCTCTGGACCTCTTTTTGAAGGTACTTTTATCACTTTATCCGCCACACGACCAACGCCATCACCAACCGTTCCACCACCCAAAAGCACTTGTAGAGCTGGCAAAACACGTTTATCGGCTGCTTTCAAAGACGAACCATGAAAGCCAATATTTGCCATACCGTGTTGTCCACATGAGTTCATACAACCCGAAATCTTGATTTTGATTTCGTTATTATGAATCAACTCAGGGAAATCTTCGGTGATGACAGATTCTAATTTTGAGGTGATATTGGTACTATCCGAAATCGCTAAATTACAAGTATCCGTCCCTGGACAAGCCGTGATATTTGCCATTGAATTTGCCCCCGCAGCTGCCAAATCGTGAGCCGCCAAAACGGCATAAACGTACTGCAAATTAGCCGCTATCACAAACTTCAACATCAAACCTTGATTAATCGTAACTCGCACATCATCAGCAATATAGCCATCTAATTGTTCAATCAAAGAGCGTGAAGTCGTTGAATGAATATTACCGTTCAAAATTCTGATATAGACCCCGTAAAACCCTTTTTGTTTTTGCTCAAAAGTATTTGTTGCCTTCCATAATTCAAATCCTGTGTTAGTTTCTACTACGTTTGAGTCTATTTTTGAAGGCATTTCGTGGGCTTCCACGTTCCATTTTCCTGTGGTAGTATCTATCTCAACTGATTGACTTTTTAATGATAATCTTTCTTCTTCAATCAAAGCCACAAGTGTTTCAAAACCAATCTTTTGAATCAAAAATTTAATACGGGCTTTATGGCGTGAATTACGCTCGCCGTGGCGGTCAAAAACCCGAAGCGTGGCTTCTAAATAAGGGATAATTTGGTCTTCCGCCAAAAACTCATACGCCACTTTTGCCAACAAAGGTTGAGCTCCCAAACCACCGCCAACTACGATTTTGAATCCACGTTTGCCGTCTTGAATTTTTGGAATAAAACCCATATCGTGCATATAAGTCAAAGCGGTGTCTTCGTCTGTATTTGAGAAAGCGATTTTGAACTTACGACCCATCTCCTGACAAATTGGATTTCTTAGAAAATACCTGAAAACTGCATCAGCATAAGGCGTAATATCAAAAGGCTCTTTGGGGTCAATACCCGCTGATGGTGAGGCAGTTACGTTACGAACTGTATTCCCACAAGCCTCACGAAGCGTAATATCGTCTTGCTCTAATTTAGCCCAAAGTTCGGGCGTTCTGTCCAACGAAACAAAGTGAATTTGGACATCCTGACGAGTAGTCAAATGCAGATTTCCCGTAGAATATTCGTCCGAAATATCAGCAATTCGCTTCCATTGTTTAAAGGTCATTTTGCCGTAGGGGAGCTTTATACGCACCATTTGTACGCCTTGTTGGCGTTGCCCATAGACCCCACGGGCAAGGCGAAGGCTACGGAATTTTTCTTCGTGAATTTTTCCTTCTCGGAATAATTCTATTTTACGAGCTAAATCGACAATATCTTTTTCGACAAGCGGATTTTCGAGTTCGGTTCTGAAACTTTGCATGGCTTTTTTCTTAGTTGTTAAGTTTTAAGTTGATAAGTTGTTAAAAGGCGGGGCGAATAACTTATCAACTTGACTACTTAAAACTTATCAATTTTAATTACTCTACTAAATAGATAGATTTAGTGCAAATTTAATGAAGAATTTAATTTAATCAAGAATTTTTAAGAAAAAAGTTTATGATTAATTTCATGGATAAAAAATAAGAAGTAAATTTGTTATAATATTTATCCTTATTATTTTTAACGTACCATTCTTCCGCCACTGATTAATCGTACATTCAAAACGAAAAGATAACATTGGCATAATCTTTGATTTTCAAGTAGTTATCTATCAACCCACAAAAATCCCATGAAAAAAAGTTTATTATTTATCGCAGCGGCTGTTTCAATAACCTTATCGGGTTGTACCGACACCAAGAAGATTACCGAAATGCAAGACCAAGTACGCCGTTTGGAAAGTCAGGTTTTGAAGGAGCGTCAAGAAAATGCTGAATTAAGTAGTTTCCGTTTTAGTTTGGAAAGTCAATTCAAGAAAAAAAGTGAAGACTATGTAAAATGTCAGGAAGATAGTAAAGAAACGTTTGAATCTTTGAGTATCAAGTACAATCGTTTGTTGGATGACTATAATAAGTTACAATCTTCTTACAAATCATTGAACGAGACTTACGAGGCAAGCAAGGAAAATTCGACAAGAGTTATTGCTGAATTAGAAGAAAGAATGAGACAAATCAGAACTGCCAAAGGCAGACGTGCTCGTAGAGATTAATTGGCAATTTGTTTGAATACAAAATCAAATAATGTTGCTTTATATACCAAAAAGCCTTCAAATTGTATAATTTGAAGGCTTTTTTGATACCTAACTCCTAAACTTTTATGCAAACTCCTTTTCAATCAAATCCCCGCCTTGAACTCGCCGACCAATATGTGCGGTTTACCAATACTAACGTCTTTTTGACGGGTAAAGCAGGTACGGGTAAAACTACTTTTCTCAAAAATATCAAGGCTACTTCTCCCAAAAGGATTGTTATTGTTGCTCCTACAGGCGTGGCGGCGATTAATGCGGGTGGCGTTACGATTCACTCCTTTTTTCAATTGTCTTTTGGACCAAATATTCCTGATAATAAGCCTATTGAACGTAGAATCAATAACGAAAAAATTAAAGCGATTAAAGCCATTGACCTTTTGGTGATTGACGAAATCAGTATGGTACGGGCGGATATTTTGGATGCTATTGACGAAGTTTTGCGAAGATACAGAAACCGAAATTTGCCTTTTGGGGGCGTACAGTTGTTGATGATTGGTGATTTGCACCAGCTCGCTCCCGTCATAAAAGACGATGAGTGGAGTATGCTCAGACCGTATTATTCGAGTGTGTATTTCTTTGAAAGTAGGGCTTTGGCTCTGAGTCAATTTATCACCATTGAACTGACCCATATTTTTAGACAGGCTGACGAACAGTTTATTAATCTTTTGAATAAAGTTCGGGATAAAAAACTGGATGCCGAAAGCACAAAACTCCTAAATACTCGCTATATCCCTGATTTTAAGGGAGATGAGAACGAAAAATACATCACCCTGACGAGTCATAACAAGGCGGCTTCGTCTATCAATAGCAGAAAATTGAATGAACTTGAAGGAAAAACACATACATTTATTGCAGAAATAACGGAGGAATTTCCTGAAAGTATGTACCCTAATGAGTTGAATTTAGAACTAAAAGTGGGAGCTCAAGTGATGTTTGTCAAGAATGATATTGGACAAGAAAAACGGTATTTTAATGGAAAATTAGGCGAAATTACCGCCATTGACAATGACCAGATTTCGGTAAAATGCCCCAACGAAACGGGAACAATTACCGTTTCAAGGGCAATTTGGGGCAATATAAAATACGTACTCGATGACTCCAAAACCATGCAGGAACACGTCATCGGGACGTTTTGTCAATTTCCCATCAAAGCGGCTTGGGCAATTACGATTCATAAAAGTCAGGGATTGACCTTTGAGAGAGCCATTATTGATGCGGCTTCGTCGTTTGCACACGGGCAGGTGTACGTGGCTTTGAGCCGTTGTAAAACTTTTGAAGGTTTAGTTTTGAGTACGCCCATCACGCCCGAAAGTGTGAAATCAGACAGTACGATTTCGAGTTTTGACCAAGAAACCGAGAAACAGGATTTGTCAGAAAATGCTTTGTTTGAAGCTAAAAAAATCACCCAAAGCGACTGGATTCGAGATTTATTTGATTTTAGATTGATAAAAAGTAACCTCTTTTATCTTCGCCAAAATATCGAAGCGGCTCAGGGTCAATTAATCGCCAAAACATGGCAGGATATTTCTGAAATTATGAATAATTATCAGGTAGAAATTGATACGGTGATTGATAAATTTTCGAGACAATTAGAATCATTCATTGCTCAATCGCAACTACCCGAAGAGAACGCAGAATTGCAAGAGCGAATCAAGAAAGGAAGTATTTATCTTTCTGGAAAATTACAAGAATTAACTTATAATCCGCTGAAAATCATTGATTTATCTTGTGATAATAAAGAAACAAAAAGTGGTATAGTCAAGATTTGGGAACAGGGATTGAAACACACATTTGAGAAATTGATGCTCCTTCAAAACACCCAACAAGGTTTTGATTCTACAAAATATCTCAGTACAAAAGCCAATATTTCGCTCGATTTTGAAGTAGAAAAATCAAGGTTACTAAAAAGCCAAAAAACAACTGAATCAAGTGGAAATAACGATGATTTATTCAATCAATTAAGGGTTTGGCGGGACAGTGTGGCAATTGATAAAAACGTTGAGAAATACATGGTGATTTCTCAAAAAACGTTGCAAGCCTTAGCCGAAGAAATGCCTCGGAGTAAAATGGGATTGGCGGAAGTTTCAGGATTTGGTAAAATCAAAATTCAACAATACGGCGATGAGATTTTGGACATTATCATAGATTTTTGTGAAGCGAATAATATTGAAGTAAGTACGATTGAGAGAGTCCGTAAACCCACCAAAAAAGCGGTAGTCAAAGGTTCGACCCAAGAGTTGAGTTATCATTTATTTAAAGAAGGGAAATCCATTGCTGAAATAGCTGAAATACGCCAATTTGCGGCTTCCACGATTGAAGGACATTTGACGGAATACGTAAAAAATGGGCTTTTGGACATTAAATTATTGATGCAAGAAAAGAAGATAAAGGTCATCAGAGAATTTATGTTAGAAAACCCTGACGTAAGGGGTTCAGCCCTAAAAGAAGCTCTGGGCGAAGATTATAGCTACGGAGAGATTCGATTGGTGAGTGCTTCGATGCAGGGGTAAATTGGGCAGCAATTTCGATGACTATTTTCCCAAAAATTCATTTAAGTAATCGTTCGGTTTGGGGACTTAATTATTTGAAAATGAACAGTTTACAGTAAAAGACAACATTATTTAAACGGAAGTAATTTCGCTTTGCAGGAGGAAGGAAATAAAGGAGGAATGGAAACAGGGAAAAGGGATTTCTTATCGGAACTATGAATATTAGAAGACGATTCCGTCAAATAGTGCATAGTCCCGTTTCTTATCAATCTCTTTTTCCTGTTTTCATTCCTCCTTTTCTCCACTTCGCTTTCTCAATGCTCCAAATGCGGATTCTCAGGAACGGGTGCTGAAGCGTGAAAATCTTGATAAATTCTGTGGGCATAATTGTCTAATAGTTCCATAATCTTCTTCTGATTATCAGCCTTCACAATGAACCCGATGTGGTATTCTTTATCTATTTGCCAATAAATTTCTGAGTCCGTAAAGCCTTGTGTATCAGGGCATTCATGGCGACACAAGGAAATAACAATGCCCGAATAATGATGCTCCACAGGTGGCAAAACGTAAGATTCTCCCCTTGCCATTGCGGTTTCAATTTTTGCCCATTCTCTCCATAAATTTATACCCGAAGATGCTTCTACCATTTCAGCTAAATTTGCTCCGCCTACTCGTGAGGCTGTTTCCAAAAAGATAATCTCACCTGTTTCATGGTCTTTGATAAATTCGGAATGGCTCGCTGAATAATTCATCCCAAAGGCTTTCATAACCTGCGTATTGGCTTTTTGAAGGGCTTTATCGTCCTTTGAACCAAAAGGCACGGTAACAGACCGAAAGATTCCGCCACCGTGGGCAACTTCCATGGGCGTTGAAAGATATTGGTTGCAACGAGTAAAAATAATCTTTCCATCCACCGACAAAGAATCCACGTGAAAAACATCCCCAGGACGAAATTGCTCCACTAAATACTCATGCCGACGGTCTCCCAATTGGTGGATTACCTCCCACAATTGCTCTGTATTATGTACCTTTTTGATACCCGTTGCCGATGCCTCCGAGCGAGGTTTCACGACTACTGGAAACGTTACTTTTTGAGAATATTCTACAATGTCTTGGTCATGGAAAAGGCTCGAAAATAGAGGTACGTTTATACCCGCTGTCTGGGCTTTTATTCTCATTGCCAACTTGTCTCTAAAATGCCGACTGGTGGTTTGTCCCATGCCAGGAATACGGAAATGTTCTCGCAGATGAGCTGCTTTTTCAACATCAAAATCGTCCAATGCAACGATTCTATCTACTTTTTTCGCCCGCATCATGTAGGAGAGTCCGGCGATGATTTGGTTGATGTCAAATGTACCATCTGATTTTTCTTCGACATAAAAAATCTCATCAATGAACTCTCTGACCCACGGTTTATCCTCTAATTTTTTATTGGTTAAAAGATAAACGGTATTGCCCGTTTGCTTGCAGGAACGAAGAAAATCATTGCCTTTAAAGAATGTGGAAACGCAGAGGAATGAGAGTGGTTGGGACATTTTGGGTTGTGGGTTTATTGGTAAACCTAAATTAGTGATTTTTTTGAATTATTGCAAATTGATGGACTGTAAATAGTTGTCTTAATGAGCCATAAGCCTTGTCATTGCGAACCATGAACTTTGTCATTGCGAGCGTAGTGAAGCAATCTTTTGGATTGATAAGAAAGACTTTGAACACAACGTTGCGAGCTCAAAGTTCTTCGCAAAATCCGAAAGATTGCTTCGTTGCACTCGCAATGACAGAACTTGTAATTCGCAATGACAGCCATTTATAGACTTAAAATTAAACCATCCTCTCCAAAAACTCCAACAATAATCTAACGCCAAAAGCCGTTCCTGCCTTTTGTGGAGCAAATTCTGTATCTCCAAAAGCCGTTCCTGCAATGTCGAGATGAGCCCAATTTTGATGATTTTCCGTGAATACTTCCAAAAATTTTGTCGCTGAAATTGCTCCTGCCATCGGTTTCCCTGAATAATTACGAACATCGGCAATATCGGATGTAATGTCTTCTTTGTAAATATCCCACAACGGCAAACGCCAAAGTCTTTCGCCCGTTTGGTCGGCGGCTTTTGTGAGGTTTTGGGCTAAATTGTCATTATTCGTAAACAATCCTGCGGCATGATAACCCAACGTGGCAACGCAACTGCCCGTGAGGGTTGCTAAATCAATCA
>JAYUOX010000197.1:0-4464 GCA_043760595.1 Cytophagales bacterium | reverse complement strand
CAGGAATCAAATCTTGAAAACCAAAAATTGGAGAACTCAAAATAGCATTAGGAGTTAATACGCTAAAATCAATATCTAATAATTCCGCTTTGATGCCGTATTCACGTGTACGAGAGACGTTGATGATTACCGAATTTTTAGGAGCTCCCAACAAAGGAATTGGGCTATGCGTTGAAACAATAAATTGAATTTTTGGGAATAATTCGGTTAGTTTTTGAATGAATAGTTTTTGGTATTTTGGGTGAAGATGTAGGTCAATTTCGTCTATTAGGACTATTGCTTCTAAACTTGACAAATCATCTGGCACAGACTCACGAGTTAATCTATTAATCATATCCCCAACCATTCCCAAGATATTTTTATATCCTGCCGCCAAATCATTTAGTTCAAGGCTTTCTTTCAGTAGACTACCTTCTGAATCCAATTCATAATATTTAACCTTATTTCTTTTTGTTTTTTCTTCAACTTCAACTTCAATTTTGCCTAATCTTGGAAGGAGTATTTTAAATATATTTTCAAGCTGACTATATCCTTTTTTATAGTTCGTCTTCCAATCTTTAAAATTTTCTTCAATATTTATTAAAAGAACCTCATTAGAAAATAGGGATTCAGTAGAAGAATACTTATCCATAACCTCATTTGCAGTACCCGCTGAAATTCTTAATCTGGTTGAACCGTAAGCAATTAATTTAGAAAAAAAATCTTTTGTCTCCTCAATTATATTAGAGTCATTAAAATATGGAGGTATAATATAAGTCTCCTTGTTATAGTATGTTGCAAAAATTTCGCTTTTCCACTTGAAGGTGGCGTATTTTATTGCTCTATCTGCCAATGCCTGCAAAACCGAAGTTTTCCCAAATCCATTTTCACCTGTCAAAAAAATCCATTGTGTATTGTCAGGAATAGAAACTTTCTCAGTATCAATAATTCCTCTGTAACCTTTGATATGAAATGATTTTAGGGCAATTGGTAGCATTTTCTTGTATTTTTGTTTTAGAACTATAAACAATTGTTGGGAATTTTAAGGTTAGACTTCTCCGAAGTCTGTGAGAGAGAATTTTATTATTTTCTATAAAGGTTAAACTTCTCCGAAGTGAATCTAAGTTGTATTTATTTCGGAGAAATATAACCTTTGTAGCTCAAAAGTATCTCATCTAACAGGCTTCGGAGAAGCCTAACCTTAAAAGTCTCAAAAGTTTATAGTTCATTTTTGTTTTACCGAAATTACAAATTTATGTTCATTCCAAAAAATGTGATTGGGCGTGCCACGGTTTGCGTGGGTATGAGTTGAAGGGACGCACAGTTTGTGGCACGCCTTGGGTAATAAATCAGCGTGTATTTGAAGATTATATTTTGTAGAAATAGCGATAGTCCGATATAATTTGGTTAAGGAGTATATCAACCCTATGTAGAAACATCACTTCCAAAATTCCGCATCACGTATCAAGGTCAAAGCAATTCCCAAGATGATTCCAGACAATATTAAATTCCAGTTATGCTTCTTGACTCTGAAAATATCTAACAATAACGAGCTGATTATCAACACAATAACTACAATTATCAACTGTCCCAATTCCAATCCGACATTAAAAGCAAGCAAGGGTTGCCAGATGCTTTGCTCGCTTCCCAACAGACTTCTGAGGTAATTTGAAAAGCCCATTCCGTGAATTAATCCAAAAATTATAGCGACTGGATAGCGAAAAAATGATGGCTTTTCGACATCCAAAGAATACTCGGCTGATTTATGAAAAAAGTTAATCAAACACGTTAAAACGATGGTAACTGGAATCAATAATTCTATCAATTTAGTGCTGTATGTAATCAGATTCAGGGTTGCCAAAGCTAAGGTTATGGAGTGTCCAATCGTGAAAGCGGTTACCAAAAGAGCAACTTTTTTCCAATTTTTCAAACGATAAATCGCACAGAGGGCAATCACAAAAAGGATGTGGTCGTAACCTTTAATATCAGTAATATGCTGAAAACCAAGAGGTAAATAAATTTCAAAATCGGACATGGGAATAATGGATAAATTTTAAGACGGTTAGTAAAATTCTGAGTAATTTCATGAAATAGCTCAACTTTATAAATTTACGATACATTTGTCATTAAAAATATCATTATTCGATGATAAGATTGTAATTTAGAAAAATATATGGTTCGAAATGGAAATTTCGATTTACAAACTAAATTATACAAAATGAAACCCGATTATATCATCATAGGTGCAGGTTCGGCTGGTTGCGTACTGGCAAATCGTCTCTCCGAAAACCCAAAAATCAATGTACTATTGATTGAAGCGGGCGGAAAAGATAAGAGCATGAATATTCATATCCCTGCGGCATATTCCAAACTAAATTATGACAAAACCTTGAATTGGGATTTTTTTACCGAACCCCAAAAGCACGTGTTGAACCGTAGAATGTATCAACCTCGGGGGAAGACTTTGGGGGGGAGTTCTTCCATCAATTGCATGGCGTACATCCGTGGAAATCGTGAAGATTATAACGATTGGGAACGTTGGGGGAATAAAGGTTGGGGGTATGAATCAATGTTGCCATATTTTAAAAAATCAGAAAATAATGAGCAATACCAAAACGATTTTCATAATCGTGGAGGATTGTTAAATGTAACCAATAACCGTAACATTACGCCTTTGGCAGAGGCATTCGTAAAAGGCAATATTGAATGTGGAATACCTGAAAATCAAGACTTTAACGGATTAGTTCAAGAAGGTGCTGGTAAATTTCAGTTCACGATTAAAGATGCCAAAAGACATTCTACGGCTTCGGCTTTTTTAGTTCCCGCCCTGTCTCGACCAAATTTAAAGGTCTTGACCAATTCATTAACGAAACAATTATTAATTAAAAATGACCGTGTAATTGGCGTTGAATTTATTAAAAATTCATCGGGAAACACTGAAAAAATTTATGCAGAAAAAGAGGTAATCGTATCAGCAGGAGCGTTCCAAAGTCCTCAGATTTTGATGCTTTCGGGGATTGGAGACAAGGACTATTTAAAAGGTTTTGGCATAGAATCAAAATTGCATTTAAAAGGGGTTGGGCAAAATCTATCCGACCACCTTTTTGTGAATATGAACGTATTTTGTAATCAACGATTGACCTACAATAATGCCGAGCGTCTGCCTTGGGTTTTGGGAAATGCTTTTAAATATTTTGTCCAAAAACAAGGACCCTTATCCTCGAGTCCGTTGGAAGCCTGTTCATTTTTCAAAACATTACCCAACCTTAACCGCCCCGATATGCAATTTCACTTTGCCCCTGTGATGGGCGAGGACATTCATGACTTGGCAAGTTTACCCAAAACAGAAGGTTTTACAATTTTGCCAACGATAATTACCCCCAAAAGTCGTGGATATGTAGGCTTACATTCCAACAAAGCCACCGATGCCCCATTGATTGACCCACAGTATTTTTCGGATATGAATGGCGAAGATTTAGCGACCATGCTGCGGGGTGTAAAAAAGGCAAAAGAGGTGCTTTTATCGGAGGCTTTTGCTCCTTTCAGAACAGAAGATGAATTGAATTTTCCAAGAAATGCCAATACGGATGAGGAGCTAATTCAACACATTTTAAAAAGTTGCGAGACCGTTTATCACCCCTGCGGAACGTGCAAGATGGGCGTGGACGATATGGCGGTAGTGTCGCCTGAGTCCTTGAAAGTCAGAGGCTTATCTGGATTGAGAGTGGTAGATGCTTCGGTTATTCCGATGGTAATTTCTGGAAATACAAACGCCCCAACGATTGCGGTGGCAGAGAAAGCGGCGGATTTGATATTGAATTTTTAGTACAAAAAAGCCCTCTGGAATTATCCAAAGGGCTTTTTTGATGATTAATTTGACTTAACGATTTTCCTGATTAAGGACTTCTCTCCTACTTGAATCCGTAGAAAATAAACACCATCGGGAAGCGATTTTAACGAAACCCTACTCTCATGTTTAGTACTTTTATTTGTTTGAGTTTCGGTTTGTAAAATGTTACCCAAAGTGTTGTTCAACGTCCATTCCATTGTTTCGGGTTTATCCAATACTAACTGAATATTTACGTCTTCTTTACTTGGAATGGGAAAAACATTAAGGTCAATTCCTTGCTCCAGCTCGCTCGAAAGCACTAATACTTTTATGTTGGCAGTTCCAGAGATTGTACCCGTTCCACACACATTTTTCACTTCCGTCAAAGTATAATTAGTTGAAAATTGTGGTCTTAACGATACCTCGAAAGGTGATTTTGTGGCGGTATAATCTTTACCATCCGATAGCTTGAAAGTCCACGGAGCGTGAGAGGTAAAAGCAATGGACACTTTTGCGGTATCGGCATAGTTGATGTCTTTGTCGCCCGTGAGGATTGCCGTTGGCAGAATATTAGCCAAAACCTTTGCTCTTACGGTTGGCGTATAGTTCCAACAAGTGCCTTTTCTATTCAATGAACGATAGAGTCCTGCTTCTTT
>JAYUOX010000196.1:0-4464 GCA_043760595.1 Cytophagales bacterium | reverse complement strand
GCAATTAGTTGTGGACAATCCGTAGAACCCACCTCAACGGGAACAGGTGGCGTATGTTCCATTGCTTCCATCACTTCAAGCGATGGTTTTGCCGTAGGTTATTCCTACAACAGCGAGCAAAAAATTGATAAAGTGAACATAACGGGCGATAAAGTAAACACCACTTTCACGCTTTCTTACGACAAAACCCAAACCAATGGTCCCGTAGTGTCTATCGGAAATCCTGCAAATGGTTCTTTAACGGTTTTGACTTATTCCAAAGATAATTTATTGCAAAGAGCTACTACAACCATCGCCAAAAAGGATGGAGGTATCATTTTGGGTAAACCCGCCACGATTACCAACTTCAAAAACGAATTATATTTTGAATGGAATAGTAGCAAACAACTCGTTACCCAAACCACATATACGACTTCAATTGTAACAGTCAATGGAGTTAGTGAACCATTTGATATTGATGGATATTTGTCGTATGAATACGAAACCAACGGCGAATTATTGAGAACAAACACTTATACCTTAGAATCACTCATTGTAAGTGGAAAGCCAGTTTTAACGCCTGGTGAACTTCTTTCTTATGTACTTTTTGAATATGAAACAACCATTCCAGAGGTAATTCAAAAAACGGGTTCTACGGGTCTGTACATGGATTTTTCGGGTGATGGACAGATATTATTTAGCCCAAAAACAAAAAAAGCCGTAAAAAAATTGACTTCATTTTTACCTAATGCCGATAATGGTTTTGACCAAGTTATTACCAATTATACCAATACCGCCAATGCTTCGGGCTTTTTAACCAAAGCGGTAGGCGTTTATAAATTTGGTACTGAGACTGTTACATATGGTTATAATAGTTGTAAGTGATATTCTGATAGATTCTCAAATAGTTTAGATATTTGTACTACCGAAACATCCCCCTACCGAGCGACGGTCGCCCCCTTCAAAGGGGGAATTGCACAAGTGGTAAATCCCCCTTTGAAGGGGGCGACCGTCGCTCGGTAGGGGGATGTTTTGGCGTACAAATTCTTTTAAAATATCCCCCAAACAACAACCCAAAAATAAATAAAAATGAAAAAGCAAATTTTTATCTCAATAATAATCCTCCTCACAGGCTTTTCAACGATTGCCCAAGTAGGCATTAGTGCCACCAACTCACCCCCAAATTCCTCCGCCATGTTGGATGTGAGTAGTACAACCAAGGGTCTATTGATACCAAGAATGACCACAATACAAAAAAATACTATTGCCTCAAAACCAACTGGGTTAATGGTTTTCGACATTACATTAAATCAATTTAGTTATTGGAATGGAACTGCATGGATAGATGTTTCGGGCGTAAGTGCAGGGGGTAATCAATGGTCTTCTGGAACAGGTAATATTTTTAACACCAACCTTTCAGATAATGTAGGTATCGGTACTAATTCCCCCTTAAGAAAATTACATATATCTCATGTTGGAGCAGTAGGAATATTACTTGAAAGTACATCAAGTAGTTCGATATTTGATATTAATGGCTTTAATAGTAACGATGCCGTAGTTAGATTTAGTAATCAAGGTGGTGGTTTTAAATGGAACATGAGATTAAATGGGTCAAGTGATAATTTTGAAATTTATAACTACGCTGGAACTGGCGGTACTGGGTCTGGTGCTATTACTGTAAATAAGTCAAATAGTTGGGTGGGTCTCCTAAATAGTAATCCTTTAAATAAGTTAGACGTAGGCGTTGCACCTGGATTTTCGGGCAATGAATTAGCCTTAGGTAATGGAACACAAGGTATGTCTTTTTCTTTGACTCCCACTGCTGCAATTTGGTACACTAATACAAATTTTGCTATGATGCCTGCCAGTGGCATAGGATATTTGGGCATTGGTACAGTTAATCCAATCGCTCCATTACATGTGGTGGCAAGAGTAGCTGTAACTGCCAGCGGAGGTGGAGGTTTGATAGGAAGATATATTAGTTATGGTGGAGGTGCAAATGTTATAGGTTATAATGGCTCATTGAACCCTTCCATTGTTGCAGACGGTGACATAATTTCAAGAGGTATTATTGGGTCATATTATACCATTACTGCCTCCGACAATCGCATCAAAAAAGACTTCTCCCTCTCCAACAACTCCGAAGATTTAGAGCGTCTCAAAAAAATCGAAATCACCAATTATCGTATGAAAGATGTGGCTACATGGGGCAATCAAACCTTCAAAAAAGTCATTGCCCAACAAGTAGAGAGCGTTTATCCAGAAGTAATCAACAAAACAAAATCCGTCATTCCAGATATTTATGCTTTGGCTGAGAGTGTGGTGTATGATGTTCAAAATAAAAAGTTAAGTATCTCATTATTAAAAGATTATGATATAAAAATTGGCGATAAAATAGAGTTGGTTCATCCAGAAAAAGGCAAAATTCAATCGGAGGTAGTGGAGGTTTCTGGTAAAAGTTTTACCGTAAAAGATTGGAATTATCCAACTGATAAAATCTTCGTCTTTGGTCGAGAAGTAAACGATTTCAGAAGTGTGGATTATGAAGCCCTTTCAATGTTAGGTATTTCAGCGATTCAGGCTTTGGCGAAGGAGAATGAAGTTTTGAAAACTAAAATGGCAAAACTTGAAACGCAAAACGCTGATTTTCAGAAACTTAAAGTAAGACTTGATGTGATTGAAGCAAATTTAAAGAGTTTAAATAATTCCATAATTAAGTAAGAAACTGGAAACGGAAGTCGTCCTTCAAAAGGACGACTTCCGTAATTTTCGTAAAATCATTTAAGATTAAACAAAAACCCCATGAAAAAATCATTATTAATTCTCCTCACATTTTTTGGATTAATTTCCAAAACCATCGCCCAAGTAGGCATCAACGCCACCAATTCAGCCCCCAACGACAAAGCCATGTTGGATGTCAGTAGTGGCACAAAAGGAATGCTGATTCCCCGTTTGACTGCCGCCCAAAAAGCCGCCATTAGCCCCGTACCCATCGGATTAATGGTCTATGATGCAACCCTCAACCAATTCAGTTATTTCAACGGGACTGTTTGGATTGACGTTTCGGGAGCAAGCGGAGGACCTTGGACAGTAGCGGGCAACGATATTTACAACGCAAATTCGGGCAATGTAGGCATTGGCACAAACACCCCAGCCGCCAAACTGCAAGTAACCTCAACCGTAAATGGAGATGTGGCATTTCGTGGAGAAAACACGGGAACGGGCGGTTACGGAGTCTATGGACGAACCACCAACGGAGGATTCGGCGTTTTTGGAGAAGCATTAGGCACAAACGGCGTTGGGGGCTATTTCACGGCTTTTGGCACGAACAAAACGGGACTAAAAGCCGAAGTTTCATCGGGCGGAACGGCAGGCTTTTTCACGGCATCAGGCACGGGTGGTAATGGTTTAATCGTGGATGAAGGCAGTGTGGGCATTGGTACAACAACCCCAAATCCCTCCGCAAAATTAGAAGTAAACAGCACCGATAAAGGGTTTCTATTACCCCGCATGACCACTGCCCAAAGAGTAGCAATTGTTTCCCCAACGAGTGGATTGATGGTGTATGATACTGATAATCAAAGTGTTTGGGTTTATAGAAGTACAAATTGGATAAGATATACAGAAAACTTTTGGGAATCATCAGGAACAATTGGGACTGAGATAAAAAATACAAATACGGGTGGATTTTGGTCAGTGAACCCTGTGGGATTGAATGATGTTGCTACTGATATTTCAAACCCTCCTACCGCTCCAGTAAGTGGTGAAGGTACACGTATGATGTGGATTCCTTCACGATCAGCATTTAGAGTTGGAACAATAAAAGATGATAATCATCCTTCAGAACCTGCTAACACTCTTTGGAATGCCAATAAAATTGGATTATTTTCCTTTGCGGCTGGATTCAATTCGCTTGCAAGTGGTAGAGCCTCAACTGCATTAGGTTATAGGTCAAGAGCAACTGGTTTCTGCTCCACAGCGTTTGGAGAGGCAAAAGCAAATGGAGATTATTCATTTGCTTCTGGATTTGATGCTATAGCCAATGGTCGGAGCTCCACAGGGCTTAATGGAGGAAGTGCATACGGTCAAAATTCATTTGCTTGTGGTGCTGGTGCAATAGCAAATGGTCTTACAGCAACTGCTTTTGGTTCGAGTTATGCAGAAGGCTTCAACTCAACTGCACTTGGATCTTCATATGCAAGAGGAGATTATTCTACGGCAATGGGAAGATTTTCAGATGCCACTGGCAATATTTCAACCGCAATTGGTTATAACTGCAAAGCACAAGGAGACTACAGCAAAGTATGGGGGATGGGTGCAATCGCAACGCACGAAGGGTCTCTAATCTTAACAGACGCTTCTCTCAAAAATGATCCTTGGTACACATATCAATACCCCTCAGAAGGCATCAATCAATTCAAAGCGGTTTTTGTGGGTGGGTATAAACTTTATACCAGTGGGACGGTGGGTGTACAATTATCAGCG
>JAYUOX010000195.1:0-4468 GCA_043760595.1 Cytophagales bacterium | reverse complement strand
TCAAAGTGGTATTTATATCTACTAAGGCTTTGTAATTCCCAAAATGATTGACCGTCTGTTCAAATAACTGATTAACCGTTTTGAATCTGTTGATAAATACTCTTTCGGTTTGGTTATGGGTCTCAATCAGTTTTATCTCTTCCGATGGTGTTACTAATTTCAAAGCACTCAATGATTCATCCAGATTGTTTGCCACGGTGCGAATCATTTGTCTGAAATAACCGATTATGCGTTCAATGGTTGCTTGTTGGAAAAGGGCTTTGCGGTACGATAAACTCACGTATAATTGCTCTCCCAATTCCAACGCACGAAGATTTAAGTCAAACTTTGAAGCTTTATTTTCTTCAAAATGAATGCTATCGTCTTGGTTGATGCTTTGACTCTTGATTTCTTCGATATTCAAAAAACTAAACATCACATCAAACAAAGGGTTGCGGGCGGTATCTCGGGTGTGCCAAACTTTCTCTACAATTGCCTCAAAAGGATATTCTTGGTTTTCAAATGCCGCTAATATTCGGTTCTTAGTTTCTGATAAATAGGATTTAACATCTTGATTGACAGCCGTTAATCTTACAGGAATTGTATTGACAAACATCCCTATAACCCCTTGAAGGTCGGGATGGTTTCGTCCTGCCACGGGCGAACCGATAATCAGGTCGTCTTGGTTGGTCAGTCTTGATAAAACCAGTCCCCACACTGCCATAATACCCATGTACAGTGTCATGCCTTCTTGCTGGCAAAGGTTTTTGAGAAGACTTGTCTCTTCAACCGTCAAGGTCAAATTTGCCTCTACGCCTTCCGAAGTCATTTTCTCAGAACGAGTAAAATCGGTCGGTAACTCAATAATCGGTAGTTCGCCCGACATCGTTTCTGTCCAAAAGGACTCTTGGGCTTGGCGTTTTGCTGCATGACTTTCAGAATTTAACCAACTTGCATAATCCTTGTATTGCAAAGGCACTTCTGGCAAGGTTTTATTTTCTAAAATTGCCAATAATTCTTGTTGCAGAATTGCCTGAGAAGTACCGTCCGAAACGATGTGATGAACATCAATCATCAATACTTTTTGCTCGCCTTCATGCGTGTATCCTACCCGACACAATGGGGCTTGCGAGAAGTCGAAAGGGCGGACAAATGCCTCATGTGCTGATTCGACTGAGAACGCTCTATAATCTTCAATCTTGAAATCTACCGAAGGATGAATAAGCTGCACAATCTCCTCTCCCCGCATCTCAAAACTTGTTCTTAAACTTTCATGACGATTGATTAAAACCTTAAAGGCTTCTTCTATTTGACTTATTGTGTATTCTTTTTCTAATACAAAACTATCCGTAATATTATAGTTAGTTTGCTGATTATCAAACTGTTGTACAATAAACAAACGCTTTTGGGCGGGGGATACTGGATAATAGTCTTCTTGCTCTGCCAATGGAATTTCCGCAAAAACTAATTGGGGAGTTTCTGAGAGCTTGGTCTGAATATAACTTGCCTGTGACTGAATCGTTGGGTTCTGAAAAATAGCCGAAAGTGGTACATTGACCGATAACTTTTTTGCCATTTGTCCTGATAATAGCGTAGCTTTTAGACTATGACCTCCAATCTCAAAGAAATTGGCTTGGGTCGAAATACGGTCTGTGGGTTGTCTCAAAATCTCGCTCCAAATTGCCAAAAGGCTTGCTTCTATTTCGTTTTGCGGAACTTGATGTTCTACTACCCCAAATTGGGGCTGTGGTAGGGCTTTTCTATCCGTTTTTCCGTTGGCGTTCAAAGGCATTATTGCCAATTCCATCAGTGTCGAGGGAATCATATAAGAGGGCAATTGACGCATCAAAAACAATTTCAATTCCTCGATTTTTACGGAAAGATTACTGGTAAAATACCCTACTAATACCTTGTCTTTATTCTCTTTTTCGTGAACCAACACTACGGCTTCATTAATGTCTGGATAGGTTCTCATTACGTTCGCTATTTCGTCGGGTTCTATCCGAAAGCCTCTGATTTTCACCTGATTATCAGCTCTTCCTGCGTAGGCAATTTCTCCATTTTCTAACCAATAGCCTAAATCGCCCGAACGATAAAGACGTTCGTTGGCACAGAATGGGTTTGTTACAAATTGTTGCTGGGTTCGGGCTTCATCAAAAATATAGCCTCGGCTCAATCCTTCGCCGCCAAGATAGATTTCTCCCATCACTCCTTTGGCAACAGCTTGGCGGTTTTTATCTAAAATATAAACTGTACTATTGCTAATGGGTCTGCCCAAAGAGATGGTCCCTTGATGGTGTTTTTTTACGACTGCACAGGTCGAAAAAGTAGTATTCTCCGTGGGTCCATAACCGTTCTTGATAACAATAGTGGGACAATTTCTGTAAACCTTTTGGATATGGACTTCCGATGCTTTTTCTCCGCCGATAATAACATTTTTAAGCGATGAAAATAACCCTGGACGAATATCCGCTAATTGATTGAACCACGATGTGGTGATAAACATTAGGTTTATTCCTTTTTGAACGATAGATTTTTCAAGCTGATTTACGTCCAAAAGGCTTTCCATGTTCTGGATATGAACTTCGCCACCGTTCAATATAGCGCCCCAAATTTCAAAAGTGGCGGCATCAAAAGACAATGAACCCGTTTGTAGGATTTTCGTCTGCTTAGAAAATTGAGCATAATTAGTTGCTTTCACCAATCGGATAATCCCTCGGTGTTCGACCATCACGCCCTTGGGCTTGCCCGTTGAACCGGACGTAAACATCACATACGCCAATGAATGGGCGTCGCATTCAACTGATTTTAAGAGAATGACATCTTCTAAATAATCTATTTGATTGATATCTATCGTGGCGGTACGGCTACCAAAAGTTTGGCTCAATTCTACCTTATTCGTCAGAAGTAATGTAGTTTTGGTAATGTCCAATAAATCATTGACTCGCTCGGTGGGGGTGTTAGATTCGATGGGTAAATACGCTACCCCAGATTTTAAAATCGCTAACATCGAAACCACAAAATCTGTCCCACGACTCATCAATATCGCAATGATGCTATCTTTATGAATATCAGTGTTTTGTAAGATATAATTGGCTATTTGATTCGCTCTTTGATCTAATGCTTGGTAGGTATAGCTATTGCTTTCATCCACTAAGGCGAGGGCGTTAGGGGTGTTTTTTACTTGTCTTGCAAATAGTTCTTGTACGGTCAGTTGCTGTTCAACTGGCGTTACGCTTCCCGCAAAGTCGGTCAATAGCTCTGATAATTCTGATTTACCCAAATACGAAATCTTATCAATCTCTACCGAAGGATTTAAAGCAATTTCACCAAGAATATGCTTCAAATGGTTGACCAAACGTTGAATACGGGCGGCACTGAATAAGTCCGTACTGTATTCGATGGAAATTTCTATGCCTTCTTTTTGCTCTTTAAAGGTAAAAATTAAATCAAATTTGCTGTAGGGAGAGGGGGTATCAAAGGATGATACCCCTAACCGACTCTGTTTTAATAAGTCTTCTTTTATGTCTCCATTGTTTTGCATGGACACCAAGACGTCAAACAAGGGGTTTCTATCCGTATTTTTTGGAACATTCAATTGCTCAATCAATTTATCGAAGGGATAGGATTGATGCTGATAGGCTTCGAGCAAATTATTTTTGGTACGCTGTAAAAACGAATCAAACGACGATGTGCCATCAATCTGGGAACGAAGTGCCAACGTATTGACATAAAAACCAATTTGATGCTCCAAATCAGCGTGTTCTCGCCCAGCAATGGGACTGCCCACAATAATATCTTGCTGACCAGTATAACGATACAATAATACCTTGGTAGCCGCCAAAAGGGTCATAAATAGCGTTGCATTATGTTGCTGGGTATAGGCAAGTAATTGCTTGGAAACCGATGATTCTAACACACTTACAAGCGTATCACCTTTAAAACTCTTTTCTTTCGGACGGTTAAAATCAGTCGGTAAATCAAGAATCGGTAATTCTCCTTCTAATTTTTTTAACCAATATTCTTGCAATTTTACACCCGAGTCTGAACTTAACAATTGGTTTTGCCAAGCCGAAAAGTCTTTGTACTGGATACGCAGTGGTTCGAGCGGATTGGGAAGATTATTGTTGCAAGCACTGTAAAGCCTGAGTATTTCTTCCGAAAATACTTGGGTGGACCAACCATCTGAAATGATGTGATGGAGCGTAAAGAAAAATACGTGTTCAACCTCCGACAAACGCACTAATCGGGTATGAAACAAGGGGGCTTTGGACAAATTAAACACCCTCGAAACTTCCATGTCTGCCATTTTATTGACAATTTTGGTGGCATCAGAGATGCCTTCGAGGTTTTGAAAATCCATCACAAATTCCCATTTTTCGATAGGAATTATTCGCTGGCGAGGTTCAGCATCTACCATCACAAATTCCGTTCTCAGCGATTCATGGCGTTTTACAACGGTATTTATTGCTTTTTCAAAATAGTCTTG